>PNOB01000235.1 GCA_013824585.1 Desulfobacterium sp.
GCTCAGAATCAGCTTATTCAGGAATATAACACGGTGATTACGACTGAATTGACCGGGATACAAATCGGTCCTGACTTTTTTTCCTTTTTCCTGAATGGCGATGACAATTTTTCCAATCTTTTTGTGGATGATGTTCATCCGAACGGACTGGGATTTGTTGTAATGGCGCACCTGTGGTACAACAGCTTACCCGTTGCGGACATTGACATGCCGTATATTCTCTATGATCTTCTTCCTTTGAATTATAAGCAGAACATACTGGAGACCGGGAATGCCTATTATACGGATGTTCTGGATTATACGGTAACATCGATTCCTGTGATACTTGAGGATGGCATCTGGATCAATACTGCAAACAGTGACCGGAACAATACGGATGACAGTTATATAAGCTTTACGACAGATCGTAATATCCGGTTGTATATTGCCTATGATGCGGGAGCTACGACACGTCCGGACTGGATGTCAGGTTATACGGATACCGGAGTGAATCTATCGATCACGAATCCGTCAGCACCGCTCCATCGTTTGTACAGGAAGGATTTTTCAGCCGGCAGCGTGACCCTGGGGGGGAATCTGGCCACCGGCGCAAACGGGGCTGATGCTAATTATGTGGTGATCATAAAGGAAAATTAAAATAGTAAGAGGATTCTAAAAATGATTTCAAAAATAATAGTAAACAATAAAATAATTTTTCTATATTCCTTATTGGGGATTCTATTTTTTTCCTGGCCTGCAGAAGCAGTCCGGGAAAAGATGGAAACCGGTGTGAAGGCGAATCTCTCAACATCGGAGAAGACAGTTGTAGATACACTGGTTGCTGAATATTTTAATTTTTTATTTTCCGGGGATATGATCGGACTAAAAAAAATATCAAGCGGAGAATTGTTTTCCCAGATTGAAAGACTGGATACAAATCCCGGCTATTCTGAATTTTTAAGAAAACAGTATTTGAATGCGGAATATGAGATTATTGATTACAGAATGAATTCCAAAAAGAAATTGATGGTTACGGTAAGAGTTACGAAAGGTGACGGCCCTGGAAGTGGTTTACTGATCTATATTGACAGAAATTCCGGTAATATGGGGTCTGGTCAGCAGATGAAAATTGAGAATGCTGAAAAACAGTAGCACATGACTATCTTATCATCCAACCCCATGAAGATGGAACGTAGAGCGATTGCCTGTTTTGTGCTCATGCTTTTCATATATACGGGGTTAAGAGTTACCTGCTGGCACAATACTACGTTATTGGAGGATACAGACAGCATTGTTTATCTTCGTAATATCGATGGATTTTTGCATCTGAATTTTGCAAAATATTTATCAGACCCGGATACTTGCCCTTTTTATCCGTTCTTGGGCGCTGTTTTCAGTCTGCCAGGCTGGTCTGTGGAAATCGGTGCGCGTATGGCATCTCTTGCCTTCAGTATACTGCTTTTCATAACTCTGGGTCTTTTGGGATTTAGCTTTTTATCAGTGACCGAAGTTCTGTTCGGGCTTTTTTTGCTTTGCTTCAGCCCTGTCCTGATTCCTTTATCCTTTGCTGTTCTCACGGAACCATCATATGTTGCGGTTATCTATCTTGGTTTTTTTATTTTCTGGAAGCAGTATAAGAATCCTACATTCTGGAGCGCCTGTTTGCTCGGGATGATATTTGGTGCTTCCTTTTTGAATCGCCTTGAAGGGATATTTTTTTTTGCTGTGGTTCCTTTCTGGCAGGTCAGCTATTATCTGTATGAAGGGAAAAAACAGCTTCCGCTAAAACAATTGCTCCAATGGGTTTTTATTTATCTTGCTGTTTTCACGGCTGTTATGTCCCCGCAGATATACAAGGTCAGCAACCAGATGGGTAAATTTGCTTTAAACGGCAGACAGGTTTATTCCATTATTCGTCATATGCCCGGAAGTGAGAGTGAAATTGAAAAGTTATTCGGTCTTACCTATAGTCCGAAGGTATTGAACATTGAGTATTTGTCTAAAAATGCACAAGTCCTAAACAGGTATCAATCCGGTACTAACCCCGTTCAGTATGTCAAAACAGTTGCCAACGAATTTAATATCTTGTGCCAGAAACAACTTGGTGAAATCATCGGGCCATTTGCCATGATCCTGTTCGGTTTCGGACTGCTGGCCATGTATCGCGATAGATTGCATTTTAATATTTTTCTAATTATTAGTTTCATCGGTGTCAACCTGGCCGGGCCTCTGCTTCATAATGTCGCGATCAGACACATTATCAGCATAGCTCCCATTATGTTTTTAGTTGGTGGCGGAGGCATGGGTTATCTGAGAAAAGAAATCTCAAGCCAGAGTCCGGTAAGGAGGAGTTTTCTAAAGAACCCGGCGTTTATTACTATGATAGCGGCTTGTATCTGCCTATTGGCATGGATAGTTCCTCTTCGCAGGGATTTAAATCCACCGGCCCACAATGCTGAATACAGCCCCAAAGAGCTTAAGGAGCCCATTGCAATTATAAAAAAGATATCGGCAAGGGATTTAAAGCAACCACCCAATGTTGCCTCGGAGCGCGGATATCTTGCCTATTTTTCAAAAGGATATCAATTTTACCTGCCGTTTGCTGACCTGGAAGCATTTATCAGATACTGCCATCTGAACAATATTAATTTTTTCTATCTGAACCATCTGCAGGTCAAAAAAAAGGGATATCCTTTTTACAAACATTTTGAAAACAGCACACCGTCAGGCTTTACACCTGTGTATGAAGGAGTTGATGATAAAGGCAACAGGACAACCCTCTTTTTAGTTGACAAAATTGATTAATCTGTGAGTTCACTTATGACAAACAAATCCAAATCCATCTCAATTGTTGTCCCGGCATATAACGAAGAAGGCAATATTCAAAAATTGTACGATGAAATTATGAAAAACATTGACCATCAAAGTCTTCTGGAATTGATCTTTGTGGATGATGGCAGCAAGGATAATACATGGCAGATGATCAATAATCTTCACAACGAAGACCACAGGGTAGTCGGAATGAGATTTTCAAGAAATTTCGGACATCAGTACGCATTGCTCGCTGGATTGAGTGCTGCTAAAGGGGATGCGGTGATCACCATGGATGCGGATCTTCAGCATCCCCCCGAGCTGATCCCGGTAATGGTGGAAAAATGGCGAGAAGGATATAAAATTGTTAAAACAGTAAGACGGAATAATGAGAGAATATCCTTTTTTAAACGAATTACTTCCTATGTTTTTTACAAGGTGTTTTCCTTTTTATGCGGTGTCGAATTGTCAGATGGAATGGCAGACTTCAGGCTGCTTGATCGGATGGTGGTTCAACACATTATTCAAAACAGGGAAGTGTCACTTTTTTTGCGGGGTCTGATTGAATGGGTAGGGTTTGAAAGCAGTATTATTGAATATACCAGTAAAGAACGTTTTTCCGGAACAACAAAATACAGTTTTGTGAAAATGGTTAGACTTGCATGGGCAGGAATAACAAGTTTTTCCATCATTCCATTACGGTTTGGAATAATATTAGGGATTTTTTCAAGTTCCTATGCCTTTTACCGGCTGTTTTACGCTATCTATATCAAACTGTTTACAAATAGTGCTGTACCAGGTTGGGCATCCATCATCGGAGTGGTTTCACTGCTTTTCGGCTTTCTCTTTATCCTGTTGGGGATAATAGGAGAGTACATTGGCCGCATTTTGATTCAGGTTCAGGGCAGGGAGCGGTTTATCGTCAGTGACTGTACGGAATCCGTAATCCCCACAAATAAACCTCTCTCCGGGAGCTTTTAATAGCTCGATTTCACAACCAAAAAAATCGATTTAAAACCATTTCGATTCCAGGTGTCCATGACAACGACAATCTCAGCCATAACAGCCGATAATCTGGGTGAATACAACCAGTTCATTTCATTACAGGATAATGCCACGTTTGTTGACTCTTTTGCATGGAGGGAAGTAGTTGAGCAGATTTATGGGCTCCGTCACTATTGGTACCTTGCTTATGAAGATGGCAAGGTTTCCGGATCAGTGGCACTTACTTTAGCAAAGCATCCTGTTTTTGGGACATATTTATCCACAGCGCCTTTCGCAAGTTACGGTGGTTTTCATGCAAGCTCGACAAGTGCAGCAAGTTGTCTTTTGGCCAAGGCTGAAGAGCTTTGCCATGAAAGGAAAGCCAAATATATTGTTCTCCGTCATCTTAATGAATTTGATTCTTTCAGTCTCCCGGGAGGCTGGCACAATGACAATTCCTATGCGATATATCACATTCCTCTGGAATCAGACCCGGATCATTTTTTTAAGAATCATCTGCGCAAAAGGGTAAGAAAACAATTAATTAAATCAGAAGGGTATCGATTTTACATTAAATTCGGAAAGCATGACTTATTACCGGATTTTTGGCATGTGATCAGCAGATCCATGAGGGAATTGGGTTCGCCTTACCATTCATTTGCTTACTTGGATACATTACTGACCATGTTTCAGGAAAGCGCTAACATTGCTGTGCTTTATGATGATAATAACGAGCCCGCATGTTGCCGGTTATTTATTAAAAATAAGAAAAGAGCTTACAGCATTCATGGAAATTCTCTGCTCAAATACCGGCACTTGAATGCTGGTGATTATTTTTTTTGGCTCTTTATTCAGGAGTGTTATAATAGAGGTTTAGATCTTATTGATTTAGGTAGAAGTTTGATAGGATCGGGAAACGACATGTGGAAAATGAAGTGGCGACCGGAATGTCGCCCGCTGTCCTACTGGTACTATCTGCCAAAAGGGCAACAACTGCCGCAACTCAATCAGAATAATCCGAAGTATAGAGTCCTTATTAAAACCTGGCAGAATCTGCCCTTATTCCTGCTTCAAATCATTGGCCCTCGTTTGATCAGCGGCATTCTATAGGTTTCTGATGCGCAACAATCATAACAACAAAACAAAAAATCTTATTGTGATCAGCGGTATCATCATTTCCGCTTTTTTCGGATTTTTGGCTTTTCGACAATTTCAATGGGCTGCTTTATATCAGGCCATTATGAACATGGATCCTTTTTTATTTGTTGCATCCGGCCTGCTGATGATCATTTCTTTCAACTTGAGGGCTTTTCGCTGGAAATTTTTTCTGCCGCAAAATAGCATATTTACTTTCGGCTCTCGTTTATCCGGTATTGCACTTGGCTATTTTTTCAGCAATATACTTCCGGGGAGATTGGGCGACCTGATAAGACCGGCCTATTTATCCAGAACAAATCATCAGAAGTTTCAGATCTGTTTCTATTCAATTGTTCTGGAACGAGTGTGGGAACTGGTGCTTTTTGTGATGCTGGCGCTATTTTTTTTCAAACTTAGCTCCATACGGTTGATGGAGGCACTGGCGGTTAACTATTACTTCCTGGCAGTTGTTTTTGCCACCGGGGTCTTATTTCTGATATTTGTTCGGCCTATTTTACGGGTTGTGGCAAACCTGTCGGAAAGGTACAAACTGCGGTTCATTTATAAACCGGTTCGGGATATCCTGGATGCCTTTACTATCGGCATTCATCCACGGCATTTTTTTCTCATTATATTCCTGTCTATTGCCATTTTCTTTATTGAGGGACTTTTTTTTGTATGCCTGATCAGATCAGTTGGCATTTCCATCGGCCTTGCCAATGGATTCATGGTTATGATCATATCTGCGCTTAGCATAATGCTGCCATCCGCACCGGCTGCGGTTGGTGTATTTCATTATTTCTGCCAACTGAGCCTTGTGATTTTCGGTGTTGAAAAAAATCTGGCATTATCAGCCGCTATTCTTATCCACGCCTATATGTTTGTTTTCGATCTGATTTTCGCCTTGGTATGTTTTGCTTTAAGTCCCCTTCGATACAGATTTTTCTTTTCAGGGGATTACCTCACCAAAGAACAGGAAAATTGAAATCAATCAAAGTTAAATTTTTTATTGCTGATATTCTACTTTTGTGAGTTGTGCAAAGGTTTCAATTCGGGAAAACAGTATGCTCAATCTTATCGTAAATGCAGATGACTTTGGAATTTCTGAAAAAGTGAATGAAGGAATCTATAATGCATTCACTCATGGCATTCTGACATCCACTTCCATTATTGCCAATGGGAGGGCATTTGATCATGCTGTAGGGATTTATAAAACGATTCAGGATCTGGATGTGGGCGTCCATTTAACACTGCTTGAGGAACAACCGGTGGCGGACAGAAACCAAATACCAACCTTGCTGACCTCTGGGGGGAGTTTCAAAAAAAACGCGACAAATTTTACAAAAGATTACTTTCTTGGAAAAATCAACCTGGATGAGGTCTTGTATGAGTTCGAGGCGCAAGTACTCAAAATAAAAAATTCCGGTATCCCCATAAGCCATATGGACAGCCATCAGCACATACACATGCTGCCAGGCATTTTCAAAATAGCCGTTGCTCTCGCCCGGAAGCATAACATTCCGGCAATCCGCATTCCCTATGAAAGACCAAGATGGTATATGTTGAAAAAATCCGGTATGTTTACGCGATTTTTGCAATTACTGGTTCTAAACAAGTTTTGCCGATACAGCACTCTTTCCGGTTTGATCTCAACGAACTATTTTGTAGGATTTTATTATTCCGGCAATTTAAAACATGAGCACTTAAAAAGAATTTTACAGGATATTCCACGGGAAGGTTTTTGTGAACTTATTTGCCACCCCGGGGTTGATGATCCGGATAGCAGCTATCGGCATTGGAATTACCAATGGGAAAAAGAGCTTGAGGCATTGACGCATAAGAATGTAAAAAGTTTCCTGGCTGAAAATAATATTGAACTTTGCACTTATAAACAAATGGTTGAAAGT
>PNOB01000236.1 GCA_013824585.1 Desulfobacterium sp.
CGGCTGAAATTCGGAAACAGGAATCACAAGGAGACAAAACAAGATCATCTATCCCGATTATTGCGCTGACAGCAAATGCCATGAAAGATGATAGAGCCCGTTATCTGGCAGCAGGTATGGATGATTACATCTCAAAACCGATCAAAAAGAATGATTTTTCTGAAATCATTTCAAGATATGGATCGCCGCAAAGATTAACAGGAACAGATGACATGCCGAAAGGATCTGATTCCCTATAATAAGTTTAACTGCCAGTTCCAAAGCCCCGGCCTTTTTTTTATCTGTATATCTTTTGGAATCGGCTCATTCAGGTGAACAAGCAAACTAAACCCTGCTTTTTGAAGCATCTCCTTATGGTGAAGCAGATCCAGTTTCCAATTGGGAAACAGCCAATACAGGGAGTCATACTTCGCGACCCAGGCATCCTCATTTTTTGGACTGGTCATCTTCTGGTTTGTCAACATATCCTGACTCAATGTTCTTGAAATACAGAGCGGCCAGTTCCCGGATATAACAATCCCCAGTGGCAATACGCTTTGCCGGGACAGACTGAGATAATCGGTTTGTCCCAGTTCAGACGTCACAATCACGCCAGAAAAACCCATATCCGCCAGAACCTGGATCACCAGAGGGTTGGCAGCATTACAAAAAGGGCCTGCCCATATCGTAAGCTTTTTGGAGTTTTGAAAATAACAGATCTGCCAGGGTGCATTCAATACAAACCGTTTACACCCATTTCGAAGAACCTGTTGGATAAGCCTCTGTATTTCGGGTTCGTCCTCGGGCCAGATTACGGGCGGAAACCAGCACCAGGAAGATGATATGGCCTGTTTCGACAGATTGTTTATCGATTCCGGAGAGAGCCAGAAACCATCTGACGGATGTTTCCTTCCTTTCCGGACCAACCTTTCCACATGCATCTCAATCACACCTGTTTTTTTGTCTTTTCCACCTTCCTTTTGTTTCCTTTGATATGTTGCCATGAATTGGGATGAAGGGCAGAATTTTTCCGGAACCTTTTCAAGCTCATGATTCAATGTCTTCAGGAATTCCGCCAGTTCCTGTTCCCTCCGATCCAATAAAAAAGCTGATGTTCCTGGTTTCAGAGAGACTTTACATAATGTCAGACGCCCTTTTTTCGGAACGCTTTTAGTAACCCGATAGATGTAATGTCCAGGCTCGTCTTCATATCCAATGCGGATCAGGTCTCCGGCAAGCAACTGCTCTCTTGGAATAAGATAGGGTTCTTTCGCCGAACCTTTTATCGTACCGATCAGCAGACCGGAACCGGTTTGTGTATCGGTTGAAATCGGAATCTGCGGCCGCTGGGGAAGAAAATTATAATGGCTCCCTTTTCTGCCAAAAGCGCTTTCCAGAAGAAAGAGAGCTTCCTTTTTCATCGCAGGTTCCCCTACATGATCCCGTAACAACCGGTAGGCGGAAACGGTGTTATAGACATAATGGGGACCTTTTTTCCTGCCTTCTATTTTCCAGGCTGAAATATTTTTCTCCGGAAGAAGCAGCTTTGCAAGTACATCAAGGCTCAGATCATTACATGAAAAAAACCTTTTTTTCTGCCCTTTCAGTGTATATACCCGTCTGCATGGTTGAACACATCGACCCCTGAGACCACTTTTCCCTCCCATATAGCTGCTCCAGTAGCACCTGCCGGACACTCCATAACAAAGAGCCCCATGAATAAACACTTCCAGATGAATTCCTTGCGGGCATGCAGCCGCAAAAGACCTTATTTCATCCACATTCAGTTCACGGGGTATAACGACACGATGGATATCCCTGATATTTTTAATTGTTTGCAATGCAGATGGGAAACTGACATTCGCCAGGGTGGATAGATGAAGCTCCCCCTGAAAACCAACCTGCCTGGCAATCGGAATAAAGGATAAATCCTGAAGAATAATCGCATCCGGTTTGACCCAGCGATTCAATTGATCCAATAATTTCCCGGTCTGATCCAGCTCATCCGGTTTCACAAGCGTGTTCAATGTGATATAAACCCGTACACCTTTTTCACGGGCAAGAACAGCAAGACGCGCAAGTTCATCAATTGTAAAATTATCAGCAGCCATTCGTGCAGAAAAATCTTTCAGTCCGCAATATATGGCATCGGCTCCAGCAGCGATTGCAGCCAGAAAAGAATCTCTGTTGCCTGCAGGGGCTAAAATTTCCGGTTTAAAATTGCTTACGGGTTGATCTGGCATCATCTGCTTTCTTTGTTCATCTTTTTCAGATTTTCTATTTTTTACCGCAATGGAAAAAAACCGAGCCCTCTAAGGATTCACGGTCTTGACATTTTGTAACGGTATCAGAAAGCAGAAAGGGTTTCAAGATCGTTGCGTCCTCTTGAACAGAACAACCTATTATGAAAGCTTTAAAAACCGAACTCTTTATGGTACGTAATCTTTGATCTGAATACTAGGTTCTTGAATTTCAGGCATTCATGATTATATTTTATGAAATTGGCTCGATTTATACAATTCTGATGAACAAGGAGTATCAAAAATGAAAATAGCCGTCAGTGGTAAGGGAGGGGTTGGTAAAACCACCTTTTCCGCTTTACTGATCCGAACGCTGGATGAACAGGGCAAACATGTGCTGGCCATCGATGCGGATCCGGATGCAAATCTGGCAGCAGCCATTGGCATACCCAATGCTGAAGAGATCGTTCCCATCGCTGAGATGAAGGAGCTTATTTTCGAAAGAACCGAAGTAAAACCCGGTTCACTCGGAGGTTTTTTCAAGCTCAATCCAAAAGTGGATGACCTTCCGGATTCTCTTTCAAAAAAACTCGGCAACATCAAGCTGATGCGCCTGGGTGGAGTAAAAAAAGGAGGACATGGCTGTATCTGTCCGGAGAGTACGTTGCTCAAAGCGCTGGTAACCCATATCGTACTTGCAAGGAATGAAGTTGTCGTCATGGATATGGAGGCTGGAATCGAGCACCTTGGACGGGGAACGGCACAGGCGGTTGACAAGCTGATCATTGTTGTTGAACCCGGGCGCAGAAGTATTGATACGGCAAATCATATCCGGAAGCTGGCTGCTGAGATTCACCTTAATCAAATTGTAATCGTCGGCAACAAGATCCGAAGTCCTCAGGATGAAGCGTTCTTAAAAACAAATCTGCCTGACTTTCAGTTTCTGGGTTTTTTACCCTATGACGATACATTGATTGAAGCAGATCTAACAGGGACTTCCTCTTTTGATGTGGAATCCAGGGCCAAAGAAAAAATCACCCAAATCATTTCCACACTAATGGGTTCATGAAAAATCACTATCATCAAAAAAAAGCACCCAGAGCCCCCAAAAACATTCCGGGGATAAAGCCAGGTGCAGACAAATCCTTAAAAAAAGTATTCTCAAAAATCGGTGTGCCCAGCGAAACTCCTTTCAGACCGGACCGTTTCCAGATTGAGGCACTTCATGCGATTCAAAAATCAGATTGCCTTGTCACCGCGCCGACCGGTTCAGGTAAAACCTGGATAGCGGAAACCGCAATCAGCAACATTTACGAAAACGGTGGACAAGCCTGGTATGCTTCTCCGCTGAAAGCTCTGTCAAACAGTATTCACGCTTGTTTTTCAGAAAAATTCGGCCCGAAAAATGTTGGAATCCTGACCGGAGATCGCAAGGAAAACACGGATGCACCGATCATTATCGGAACAACGGAAATTCTCAGAAATCACCTTTACGATGCCATGCACAAGGGAGAAGATCTCTCCACAGACCTTGTCATCCTTGACGAAGCACATTTTCTGGGAGACGAAGAACGAGGCGTTGTCTGGGAAGAAATTATGATCTACCTGCCCGCCCGTATTCCGCTGTTGATGCTTTCTGCGACCATTGGTAATGCATCACAGATCTCAGGATGGCTGGAGAATATTCGTCAGCGTAAGTGTATCGTGGTTGAAGAAACAACACGACCGGTTCCACTCTACCCGCTTTTCCTTTACCCCAATGGGGTGTTATCGCCATTGATGTCCCCAAAACCGGTCTCCGGGAAAACCGCTATCAATAAAAAAATTGTTTCCTACATCACCAGCAAGAACAAACAATTGTTATCTCCGCCCGGAAAACTGCCTCCCATGGGAGAAATCATCGATGTACTCAAGACCTTTCAACTTCTTCCTGCGATTTTCTTTATGAAATCCAGACAAGACTGTGATCTTTCACTCAACCTGTGCAGTGAAGAAAATCTCAACAATAACCCGGACAGAAAAGAAAGACTTTCAAGACGCCTCAACACCCTTCTCAAGAATAATCATCATATTAAAAAGCATAAACAAAGATGGCAACTGGAACATATGGGCGTCGCCTCCCACCACAGCGGACAGTTGCCTGCATGGAAAATTGTGATCGAAACACTGATGGCAGAGGGCCTGCTGGATGCGATATTTGCCACTTCCACGGTAGCCGCAGGAGTAAATTTCCCTGCGAGAACAGTTGCCATCCTCAACTCAGACAGATTCAATGGGGTTGAATTTCAATCGCTTACTTCGACACAATTCCATCAAATGACAGGACGTGCTGGCAGGCGGGGGATGGACAACATTGGATTTGCCTTAGCTCTTCCGGGAAAATTCATGGATCTCCATTTGTTATCGCGCTTGATTAATGCACCTCCCTCACCTATTTTCAGCCAGATTCGAATTAATTTTTCCATGGTACTCAATCTGTTACTCTCCCATACAACCAATCAGATCCGGGAGCTTCTCGAAAAATCATTTGCAGCCTATCAACTGATTCATTCATCCAAAACCAATCGTAAACCACATTTAAAAGAGGCCGGCGCATATCTCTGGGACAGTTTTCAACAACATCTTGAGTTTTTAAAAGAAAATAACTATGTCAGTCCAAAAAATGAATTAACAAAAGATGGAGAATGGGCCTCAAAGCTTCGGATTGATCATCCACTGATGATAGCAGAAGCATTTCGTCTGGGTATTTTCCCGGAATCGAACCCGGCCATGCTAGCTGCACTAACTGCATCCTTCGTGAATGAACGGGAAAATGTGGATGATCACTTGCGTATGGATCAAATCCCCAAGCAACTGCTTCAAAATTTCCTGATTATCAAAAAATCCCTCCGATCCTTTAACCAGGAGCTGCTTTCCAAAGGATTCCCATCCAAGCCACTCTACATACGGCCTGCAAAAACAATTTATGACTGGGCAATGGGTGACTCATGGGAACGTGTCTTGAAAACCTCCGGACTGGCTGAAGGAGATCTGGCCCGACTGATCCTGAGAACATCGGACAATCTAAGGCATTTTCGCAACCTTTTTGATGTTTTTCCAGGAGTTTCGGAAACATCCGGGAAATCGATTGAGGCAATTATGCGCGGTCCATTGATTTCATGACCTTCGTTCCCTGCCGGTATGAAAATCTGAAGACATTTATCCTTGACAATAATCTGATAAAGGGGCTATATCCATGGAAAAAATATAATTGTGAAGCGATGAAGGCCTTCTCATGGCCGCAATATCAAACTGTTTTTTTTGATTTTCAGCATACTGCTGATCTCTATCCATCAACAATGCAGGGACCCTATGAATAAAAAGTATATTTTAATTTTCTTGGCTGTAATCATTGCAGCGGGAATCTTCTTTCATTTCCGGGATCGAAAAAATTCAGAAGAAACACTGAAAATTCGCTCCGAGGCTTTTACCAATCTGACTGAAATCGCAAAAAAGGTTCCGCAGACAGGATTAACCCAGATGGCAGGAGCCATAGAAAGATATCACAAGAAAAATAAAAAATATCCGGTGCAACTGGACGAGTTGTATCCAGAATTTATGCCCTACAAAAAATTTATTGAAGAAATTGAGTGGTATTATGAACCAAGAGGAGAAAATTTTTTTCTGAGCAAGACCATTACCCAGAGAGACAGACAAGTAGTAGCCTCAATTGATAAAAACATGACTCCTCAGATCGGAACAGGCACTGAAGTCGCCTCTGTTGCCAAATCCGTGAAAGCAGAAAAAACAACCCCGGTCCTGGCATTAAAACCCATCGAAACCATCCAACCCATCGATCCATTGACCACGGTTGAACCGGAACCGGAATCCATCATAGAGCAACCTGAAGTTGTCTCGATGGTTGAAGGTGAAATCGGGCATGGCATCCCCTCTGATATAAGCCGGAAACTTCTGGTATGGAAGGATAAAAACGGAGTACTTGGATTTGGAAATGTGATCTATCCGAATACCCGGAGTCTGACCATATATAAAGATGGAAACTGGATCAATATCAAGAATCCTGAAACCAAAGGATCCCAGACAGAGCCATCAGCCGTGCCTCCTCCCAAACCGCAAAAAGGATCCGAAGTCATTGCAACAGACTATAGCAAGAAATACCTTGTCTGGAAGGATAAAAAAGGAAATATCGGGTATGGCAATGTTCAATACCCGCCAATCAACAAGATTGCCTTCATTTGTGTTAATGGGAACTGGCAAAAAGTTGTCAACTGAATTATTGATTTTTTTCAAGGAGAATTCAAAATGGCCCTGAATAAAAACCAACATGGGTTTACCTTTATTGAACTGTGCATCGTAATGGCCATCATATCCATCCTTTCAGCCATTGCATTTACATATTTTAACGATCTTTATGCCCGGGGGCGTGATTCAGCGGCTATCAGTGATGCCATCAGTCTGATCACTGTTGTGAACAACCATTTTCTGGATAAAAGAAGCGTAAATTACCAGACAAGCACCCCGGACGGAACCGCTATCGGCGTC
>PNOB01000237.1 GCA_013824585.1 Desulfobacterium sp.
CTTTTTTCAGCAGAATCTTTTGGACCGAGAGAAGCAAGCAAGCCAAGTAAATAGTCGACGTATTTCTGAATGTCCCTTGCTTTTTTTTGATCTTTTTCAAAATCGATGAGCGCTCTCTGGGCTCTAAGTCTGATGGCAGTCAGGTATCTTGGCAGCTCATTCAGCTTTGCATCCTCATAGATGGTTACAAAACTTTCTGGAACAAGATTGATCAGATCTTTTCGCAATGTTTGAACAAGAGGGTACAGGTGTTTGTGGTTTTTTTTATTTTCGATTTCGTATAAAGCCGACCTTGTATCATGATAGGCAGATAAAACAGAAACAACACAGTGTAAGAGAATACTCCCCTTTGTCAGCATGGTCTGTGAAATGAATTGGGCCTCGCTGTAAAATTCCTGCCGGGTTCTGATATCTTTACAACACAGATGGGTTACCAATTTATCAAACATTCGTTCCTGTAATTGTTCCGGCCCGCCAAAATATGTGGATTGTTGTCGTGCATCACCCGACAGCCGTAAATGTTTTTTCAGAAAAGCAAGATCCTTTTTTAAATGGAGCATGAATAATGATTTGATGCCGGATTGATGAGATGTTACTGCTTTTTTCCCATCCTGAAACAGACGGAGGCTGATACGGCCTTCTTCATTTGCTAGACCCGGATAGATGATACTTAAGTTTCCTTGTTTATCCGGCAGGGGGATGCTTACCGGCAGATCCCCAAAATCCCAGGCAGTCAGATCTGTTTTTTCCCATTTTTGTTTTTCCTTATTGAATTCATTCGGAATAGACTCAGAAATCCTTTCTGCCTTTAAAACGGTTTTATCCCTGCTGCAGGAGATGACTTTTCCATCAGCATCGGTAATCGCAATTCTCATTTTCAGATGAGTTGGAAGATCTTTTTCCGGCCATGCGGTTGAAGGGATATCAACCCCCAATTTTTGATAAATAAATTGGCTGAGGCTCATTACCAGATTACCTTTTTTTCGGGGCATCTCCTTGAGGATCATTTCAACGGTAGCAGCAACGGGCACCAACTGTTTGCGGTATTCTTTCGGGAGTCCCCGGATCAGTGCGTTAACCTTGTCCTGTAAAAGTCCAGGTACTATCCAGTCAAGGGAGTCAATGGGTATTGAAGACGTTTTGGGGGAAGGGATCTTGACCGTAATTCCGTCATTTTTTTTACCTGGATTGAAGGCGTATTGGCATTCATAGGCATTGTCGCCAAGATCGATTGTTTCCGGGAACAGATCCAGCTCCGATTTTTCAGGCAAGTATCTGTATAGGTATTCCCGGTTCATCCTCAGGAAATCGTCATTCCCTTTTTTTTTAATCAATGCCTCCAAAGCCCTTATGTCGCATATACCTGAAAGTTTTTTTTTATAGAATGAAAAAAGATCGGTTTCGTCAATCAGGATATCCCTGCGTCTGAGACGCGCTTCAATCTTTCTGATCTCTTCAAGCTCAGTCCTGTTATGGGTCATGAATGGAAATGCTTTTTTCAGATCGTCTCCGATCAATGCATCGCGAATAAATATTTCCGATGACTCTTCTGGATTGATCCGGCCATAATAAATTGTCCTTTGCGGAACAATGATCAAACCAAATAAACTGACCTGTTCGTTTGCAACGACTGCACCCCTGGATCGCTCCCATCGAGGATGGGAATAGGTTCTCTTGCAATGTGATTTTCCGATTTCTTCCAGCCAATTGCTGTCAATTGCCGCAGCGGTTCTTGCAAACAGGCGTGAGGTTTCGACCAGTTCGGCAGCGACAATCCATGGTTTACCACGATTAAAAAGTGAAGATCCGGGAAAGAGAAACACTTCCTTGTCTTTGGTTGCCTTATACACATTTTTTTCTTTTTTGGTGGCAATATTGGAAAGAAATCCACTCAGAATTGATTTGTGAATTGCCTCATACAAAGGAGAAAATTCATTCTCATTTTTTATCAGAAGGGGAGTGGCGGACACTTTTTTTTCAGTCATTTTAAGCTCTTCGAGAATGAGGAATATTTGTTGAAAAATATCCCTCCATTCTCTCATTCGCCGGAAAGATAAAAAATGATTTTTACAGAACTGCTTTATCCTGGCGTTTGATTTTTGTAAGGTGATAATTTTTTCATATTCATTCCAGATATTCAGGATTGAAATAAAATCGGATAATGGGTCCGTAAAGCATGCTTGAGACTGATCTGCTTCAATGGATTTATCAGCCGGACGTTCTCTCGGATCCTGAATGCTCAGGGCGGAAACTATGACCGTTATTTCTTTCAGGCAGCCACGATGATGAGCCTCAATAAGCATACAGGAAAGACGAGGATCCAGCGGCATTCTTGCCATTATTTTTCCTTTTTTACTCAGGGTGTAGTTTGAGTATTTTTTGCTTTTTTTGGGGCTGACCGAAATGGCATCCAGTTCGAGAAGCAGGTTGTATCCATCCTTTATGCTGGATTCAGAGGGCCGGTCAATCAGCGGGAATGTTGTGATGTCACCGAGGTTAAGGGAAATCATCCGAAGGATAACTTCTGCAAGGTTGTCTCTCCTGATTTCAGGTAATGTATAAAGCGGACGGTTTTTATAGTCGTCCTCGGAATACAACCTTATACATACACCATTCTCCACGCGCCCGCATCGCCCTTTTCTTTGATCCGCACTGCTGCGGGAAATCGGGACAATGGGTAGTGATTTGGTTCTTGAACGAGGAGAGTAGTGAGATATTCGGGCGAGTCCGGTATCAACAACATATCGGATACCAGGTATGGTTAGCGATGTCTCTGCCACATTGGTTGAAACAATAATTTTTCGTCCGGTTGTTTTTTGAAATATTTTTTTCTGTTCTTTTGAGGAAAGCCTCGAAAAAAGGGGTAAGACAGTTACATTATGATAGTTCCTTCCTTGAATCATCTCGCATGTTTCCCGGATGTCCTGTTCTGTCGGCATAAAAACCAGTATGTCCCCAAAAGGGTTTTTCTGCTGTATACGGTCAATGGTTTTTGCAGCCATTTCCGTATAAGGAACTTCTTCTTTCTGATTTTCAACTCCATTGGCCAGATATTGTATTTCAATCGGGAACAATTTCCCTGAAACCTCCAGAATCGGAGCATCATCAAATGCTCTGGAGAATTTTTCCGTGTCAATGGTTGCAGAGGTGATGATCAGTTTTAAATCTTTTCGTTTTTTCAGGAGCGTTTTCAATAACCCCAGAATGAAATCGATATTCAGACTCCTTTCATGGGCTTCATCTACAATAAGTGTATCATATTCATTCAGAAAACGATCGTTTTGGGCTTCGGCCAGCAGAATTCCGTCAGTCATGACCTTTATAAAGCCGTCTGGAGAGGAGCGGTCATTAAATCGTATTCTGTATCCAACTCCATTTCCAACTGTTTCTCCAATCTCTTCCGCAATACGCTCTGCTACAGCAATCGCAGCAATTCGCCTTGGCTGGGTACATCCGATCTTTCCATACAGGCCTCTTCCTGCAGCAAGACAGTATCGTGGAATCTGAGTAGTCTTTCCTGAACCTGTTTCACCGGAAATGATCAATACCTGATTTTTTTGAATTGCATGGATAATTTCATCTTTATGGTTGGTAATGGGCAGATCCGGGTAATGGGAAAAATCCGGTATAGTTGATTTTCGATGACGCAACATCTCTTCTGAATGTGCAATCCGGTCCTGAATTTCTGATATCATAGGCGTCATCTGCTTTTCATTCACTTTGTTTTTCAGGGAACGGATGATCGCTATTTTTCGAATCACCTGGGGTCTGTCCGTGCAGAGGATTTTTGTAATTTTTGCCTCAAGGGACGTTACGATATCATTTATATTGGAAAAAGTACGAACGGTCATTTCTCCTATTTTGCAATCATTTCGATTTATATGTGAATCCGGTTGATGATATTCAATTCTAATGGAAACTATATCGCAAATATTGTCGAAAGGAAAGATTTGCACATTTCATTGTTTGATTTTGGCAAATAATTTTGTTATTGTATTTATTAAATTACAAAATGCAATTAAAAAAAATCAGTTTCGCAGTACCTTATCAAAGCTCCCTATTTCCCGAACCACATTGACAAGTCTTACAATACAGAGATGCCATTATGATTGATATAAAAAATATGAGTGTATTGATCGTGGACGACATGGAGAACATGTGCAAGTCCATTCGCGGGATGATGAAGGTCCTGGGGTATGGAAAAAAGTTTCGATTTGCCTATAATGGGAAGGAAGCATGGAATCTGTTGAGACAAGAACCTTCGGATATTGCCATTACAGACTGGAACATGCCTGTCATGACAGGGGTTGAGCTTCTGGAGCGGATACGGGAGGATCGGAATTTGCGGGATATGCCGGTGGTCATGGTAACGGCTGAGGCGAATCGAGAAATTGTGGCAGAAGCAGCTGAAGCAGATATCGACTTTTACATTTTAAAACCGCTCACCGTAAAAACGCTCGGTTCCAGGATTGCCAACATGGTGGAAAGGGCAAATAATCCATCTCCTGTGATTCGTCATCTGAAACAGGCGTTAAAAATTGAAGAAGAAGGTGACATTGATGGCGCAATTGTGGAGGTTCTTGCTGCGATGGATGCAGACCCGGATTCTTCGCGTCCAGCCAGAGAGTTGGGGTATCTGTATTACAAAAAAGGCGATTTTAAAAATGCAGAAAAATATTATATCATGGCTGCTCAAATGAATAAGCTTGATGTGATCGCTTTTCATCGTCTGGGTGAATTGTATCTTGAAAAAGACGATATTGATAATGCAATCAAATTTTTAGACAAAGCCATCAGTATCAGTCCGCGACATGTCTCAAGGGGGGTCAATTTTGGCAAGATTCTGGTTCAGAAGAATTTGAAACAAAAGGCGGTTGGTCTATTCAAGAAGGCGATCAGCATTTCCGATGATTCTATTGCTCTTCGCGAGGAAATCGCGGCATTCTGTCTGGAAAACGAAATGTATAAGTTCGGGGCTGAGTTGATGGCGTTTATTGTTGACAATGTTCCGGGACGGCACGATCTGTTGTTAAAAATTGCATCTGCCTATGAAAAATTGAATGATACTGAAAATGCCGTCCGCTATCTGCTTGAAGCAGAAAACCATATGAAGAATGATGTGGATATTAAAATCAGGTTGGCCAGATTATATATGTTTATTCAGCAAAAATTCCGGGCAGATAGCAAATTGCGGGATGTAATAGCGATCGACCCTGGAAATAAAGAAGCGCGTCAGCTTTTTTCACAGAATCTATAGAGCCAATTTCAAAATTATTAAAAAGCGTCACACCGGCGAAAGTCAGTGCCCAGAAAAGAGCCGAAAATACTGGATAGCGCTACGCTTCACTGCGTGTCTAGTTTTCGCCGGAACTACAACAACAGACTTTTGAAATTGGCTCTATAGTGTTCAATTCAACAAGGTAGCGAATGATGAAAGAAAATCAGAATGTATTAGATGCATTACTGCAAATCACTCAAATATCAAACTTGCAGAGAGTGGATTTTCAGACAAAGCTCCAGCGCATTATTCATGAGATTGCGAAATGCATGAATACCGAAAGAGCTTCCATTATGATTAAAAAGGGCCGAAACCATCTGGTTGTAGCAGCTTCTACGGTTCCGGATCTTATTGGTCATAAGATTCCCCTTGATGGTGAAAGCCCTTCTGTCTGGGTCGTAAAAAATAGAAAAGTATTATATGTACAAGACAGTTTTAATAAAACTTCTGTCACCAAACAGTCTGACCACTATCATAAAAATGCTTTTTGTTTATCTCCCATTATGATCGGTAATAAGGTTATCGGCGTAATCAGCATTACGGAGAAAATCGGACTAGATTCTTTTTCAAAACAGGAGCAAGAAGGATTTGTGCTGCTTTCCGGTTACATTCTGAGCACGCTTGAAAATCATCGATTGACAGAGTCATTACGAAAAGAAAAAAGTTCGCTCCGGAAAACAAATCAGGAATTGAAAAGACTGGAAAAGCTACGATCCGAACTATTTAATATGCTTATTCATGATTTGAAAGGACCGATCTCGGAGGTTATCGCAAATCTGGATTTATTGACTTACATCATCAAGGAACAGGAAAATCTCGATTATATAAATGCAGCTCAATCTGCCATAGACACCCTGTATCGAATGGTTGCCGATCTGCTGGATATCGCCCGGTTGGAAGAGGGTAATTTGCCGATGATTCTTGAGAAGTTCAATCCAGGTGAGTTGATAGAAGAATCCATATCACGGATACATGGTTTGGCTCGGATAAAAGGCATCACGTTGCTTCAGAAAGCACAACCAGAGACAGACAAAATAAAAGTCGAAGGCGACCGGGAGATTCTTCTTCGGGTTTTACAGAATCTGTTGACCAATGCAATTGACCATTCTGCATCCGGAGAATCCATAGAACTGGGGTGTAGATATGCAGATGAAAAGAGCCTCCAGATATATGTTCTGGATAATGGTCCTGGTATACCTGAAAAATATAAAGAATCGATCTTTGAAAAGTTTACACAGATTGGGAAAAAAAGGGATGGCAGGATCTATACAACCGGTCTGGGTCTTACGTTTTGCAAATTGGCAGTTGAGGCCCATAATGGAAAGATTTTTGTGGAAAGTGATGGGAAAAAGGGTAGTTGTTTCAAATTTACAATACCAGTAGGATAATACCCCCGCCGTGAAA
>PNOB01000238.1 GCA_013824585.1 Desulfobacterium sp.
AGCTGCGCGCCTGATTGAAAATTTCGGCATAGAGGGAGATGCTCATGCCGGAGATTGGCACCGTCAGGTGAGTTTTCTGGCTGAGGAGAGTATTGAAAAGGCCAGGCAGCAGGGCTTGACCGTGACCTTTGGTGATTTTGCCGAAAATATCGCGACCATTGGTATTGATTGGAAAAATCTTCCCGTCGGAACTCAAGTCAGATTGGGAGAAACTGCTTTGTTGGAAATCACGCAGATCGGCAAGGAGTGCATTAAAAAATGCGCTATTTATTACCAGGCAGGCGACTGTATCATGCCCAGAGAAGGAGTTTTTGCCAAGGTATTGCGCGGCGGCGAGATTCGGATCGATGATCCGGTGAAAATTATAGGCGAACATAAAACAGATTGAAACCAGCGTAAGCGTTTGGAGGGTTTCATGGAAAACAGTATTGGCTTTTCAGCCTCCCATTGGGGGCCGCCGGTGAACGGAAAAAAAACCGCTGACAGGCTTATCGCCGAAGAGCCTCTGGCCATCCGGGTAGAAGGAAAACCCTATGTGGTGGTCATGCGGACACCGGGTGATGAGATTGCACAGGCCGCTGGGCTGTGTCTGGCTGAAGGCCTGGTAGAATTGCCATCGGATATTGCTTCGCTGGGGGTTTGTGAGGCAGATAACACCAATGTTGTCACCATCACCCTGACGCCCGAGAGACGAAAGTGCATTCCGGACAAACTTGACCGCCGGGAGTACATCAGCCAGACCAGTTGCGGTATTTGCGGAAAGGAAGTCGTTTCGGAATTATACCAGTCAATTCAACCCCTGGTGGATGAAACCGTCTTTGATATTCAGGAAGCCATTGCCTGTCTGAATGCCCTTCCTGAACAGCAGCCGCTCAGGCGACAAACCCGGGCCGCACATGCAGCAGCCATTTACAATAAGGACTTGATCTGTCTTTGCGTAGCAGAGGATGTGGGCCGCCATAACGCCCTGGACAAGGCTGTCGGCAAGCTCTTTCTGGATGGCCGGTTATCTTCAGCAAAACTTCTGATTCTTTCTTCCAGGATCAGTTATGAACTGGTTCAGAAAGCAGCCAGAGCAAGAATTCCCGTCATTCTGGCCTACTCCCGTCCTACCTCTCTGGCCGTTACCCTGGCGGACAGTCTGAACATGACGCTTGCCTGTTCGGACGGTGGGTCCGGCTTGTACCTTTTTTGTGGCGAACAACGGCTCAAACCCTCTTAAGCAATCAGGAATCAAGATGAAGGATTTTTTCAAAGTTACAGACCTGGATAAAGTTCTTGAATATACCTCTTTATTTTCAGTAGTTGAAACAGAGCAGGTTGTGATTGAAAAAACACTGGGCCGGATTCTGGCGGAAGAGATTACTGCCGACATTGATCTTCCTGGATTTTCCCGCTCAACCATGGATGGATATGCCTTACGCGCCTCATCAACATTTGGCGCATCCGAAGAAAATCCTCTGTATATCAATGTTGTTGGCTCGATAGCAATGGGCGAAACCCCCTCCTTTCCCGTTGAACAGGGAGAAGCCGCCAGGATATCAACCGGAGGCATGCTTCCCAAGGGAACCGACAGCGTGATCATGATCGAACACACCGAAGTTCTCGATGAAAAAACAATCGAAGTCTATAAGGGCATTGCACCCGGACATAATGTGATTGATAAGGGGGAGGATTTTTCCAAAGGAAGTGTTGTTCTACATGCTGGACAAAAAATACGGCCGCAGGAAACCGGTCTGCTGGCTGCTTTTGGAAAAGAAAAAGTAAAGATCTTTAAAAAACCGGTAATCGGAATCATTTCAACAGGCGATGAGGTTGTGCCTCTTACGGAAACTCCGCATCCAGGGCAGATCCGGGATATCAACACCTACACTCTTTCCGGACAGGTAATCGAGGCCGGCGGCATACCTTTCACTTTTGGTATCATCAAAGATGATTATAAATATCTTCTGGAAAAATGCCGGGAAGCCTTGTCTGTTTGCGATATGGTTCTGATATCCGGAGGAAGCTCTGTCGGAACCCGCGATTTTACAATTGAAGTCTTATCCGCTCTCCCGGATTCTGAAATCATGGTTCATGGAATCTCCATCAGCCCCGGAAAACCAACAATTCTGGCCAGATCAGGCAAAAAGCCGATCTGGGGACTTCCCGGTCATGTTGTTTCAGCCATGATTGTTTTTACTATGGTAGTAAAACCTTTTATCGAAAAAATAAGCGGCTTTTTGCCGGAGCAGAAAAACCAGGTTACCTTTCCCGCACGGCTCTTAAGAAATGTCTCTTCAGCCCAGGGAAGAACGGAGTATATCAGGGTCAGGCTGAACGAAAAAGAGGGTATTCTATGGGCAGAACCCATCCTGGGAAAATCCGGGCTGATCAACACCATGATCAAAGCAGACGGATTGATCGAGATAGGCAAGAACGTTGAAGGCCTTGAAAAAGGGACGGAAGTAAAAGTTTTCCCACTGTGAAATATAATGGATTACGATTGATGAGGAGTTTATGATGAATACACGCAATGTCTATTTGAAAATGAAGACCCTTGAAGAAGCCAGAGAGATTCTCTTTACCGGGTTTTCTCATATAAAAAGCCTTCCGGGAGAAACCGTTCCGGTTCCGGATGCAATCTGCAGGGTGACGGCTGAAGCTGTCAGCGCAAGGCTTTCATCCCCTAACTTTCATTCCGCAGCAATGGACGGCATTGCCGTAAAAGCGGAAAATACGTTTGGAGCAAGCGAGACACAGCCGAAACAGCTTATTGTAAACAAGGATGTTTTTTTTCTGAACACGGGCCATGTACTTCCAAAAGAGACAAATTCCGTTATCATGATTGAACATGTGAATATCCTGGATGAAAACCGGATCGAAATAGAAGCACCTGCCGTACCCTGGCAGCATGTCAGAAAAATGGGAGAAGATATTGTTGCAACCGAACTTCTGTTTCCCCGGAATCATGCTATTACTCCTTACTGTGTGGGAGCGCTTCTTTCAGGCGGTATTTTTTCTGTTTCCGTAAGAAAAAAACCCTGTGTTTTAATTATTCCGACCGGATCGGAACTTGTTGACTGGAAAGAGGCGGACATTGACCAGCTTAATCCAGGGCAGGTTCTTGAAACCAATTCCTTTGTCCTTGGAAAACTGGTTGAGTCTTCAGGCGGGGTTTACGAAAGGCATGATATAATAAAAGATGACGCAGGGAAAATAAAACAGGCTCTCCTGAAAGGCATAAAGGGTGAATATGATATTGTCCTGATTATAGGCGGATCATCCGCCGGGTCAGAGGATTATGCAAAAAGCATTATATCTGAAGCTGGCGAGGTATTGGTTCACGGTGTCACCATCATGCCTGGAAAACCGGTTGTGATCGGTGCTGTTGGTAATAAACCGGTTTTTGGGATTCCCGGATATCCTGTATCGGCCATTGTTGCCTTTGAACAGTTTGTCCATCCAATACTATGCAAAATGTTGGGACAGCCGGAGAAAGAAAGACAAAAAGCGGAAGTAATGCCTGCAAAGAAGATCGCATCCAAACTGGGTGTGGAGGAGTTTCTGCGGGTAAAGCTCGGGAAAGTCGGCAACAAGGTAATCGCAACGACCCTTCCGAGGGGCGCGGGATGCATCACATCGATCACCGAGGCAGACGGCATCATACGTATACCGAATCATGTGGAAGGAATAAATGCTCAGGAGCCAGTTCTGGCTGAATTGCTGCGGCCGCTTTCTTCCATAAACAACACGATCGTTGTGGTCGGAAGCCATGATAATACGCTCGATGTTCTTGCTGATATCATAAAGGCGGGGCGCAGTAACCTCACGCTCTCTTCAAGTCATGTCGGCAGCATGGGAGGTCTTATGGCCATAAAAAACGGGGTGTGCCACCTTGCAGGTTCACATCTTCTGGATACCGCCGACGGCTCCTATAACGTTTCCTATATCAAAAAATATCTTCCGGATATGAGAATAAAACTTGTCAACCTGGTATTCCGGGATCAGGGGCTTATGGTTGCAAGAGGAAATCCGAAAAACATCAAGGGGATCGAAGATCTTGCCCGTCAGGATATCACATTTATCAACCGGCAGGGCGGCTCGGGAACAAGGATACTGCTGGATTACAAATTAAACCAGCATGGAATAGATCCGAAATTGATAAAGGGATATGAAAATGAAGAATTTACGCACATGTCGGTCGCTGTTGCTGTTCTGAGCGGTTCAGTCGATGCGGGGCTCGGCATCTTTGCCGCCGCAAACGCCCTTCATCTGGATTTTATACCGGTTGTAACGGAACAGTATGATCTTGTGATTCCGGAAATCTTTTTTGAAACCGAAAACATAAAAATGCTGCTTGAAACCATAAACACGGCGGATTTCAAAAAACGTGTTGAGCTATTGGGCGGTTACAGCACAAAAAAAACCGGCGAAATTATGATATGAGCAGGAGCGTATGGCAATACACCCCTACTTTCCGGGTGTAATCAAAACTGTTGGATAATCGGATTATGTGGGAGCGGCTTCCAGCCGCGATATGGCTTTTTTTAAGATATCAATCAAGACAGTACTGTCGCGGCAAGATGCCGCTCCCACAATGAAACGAATCGAAACCCAACACTTTTAATTGCATACCTACTTTCCGGGGATCAAACCGGGTACTCAAGAGGCGATTTTATCTACCTTTATGTTCAGTTTTTTCATCCGCGCCCGCAGGGTGGAAGCATGCATATCCAATCGTTCTGCCGCTCCGCCGGGTCCATCGATTTTTCCTTTGGATAACAGGAGACTCTGATGGATATGTTGGATCATCATCTCTTCCATGGTCAGGAAACGATTGTTTTCAAAAGAGGCGGTTTCAGTTGAAGCATTGGATTCTTTTAATGCAAGGCCGGGAAACGACATGGGCTTTCCTTTGTAGAGAATCAGCGCTCTTTCAAGAATGTTTTGAAGTTCACGCACATTTCCAGGCCAATCGTAGTCGATCAGTTGTTCCATGGCTTTTGGCCCCAGACGCGGCTGAAAAGGCAGGTTCATTTCAAACAGTTTGCTGTTGATCAGATATTGTACGAGCGTCGGGATGTCTCTTTTCCGGTCTCGCAGCGGCGGAACCTCGATTGGAAAAACATTCAGCCGGTACCAGAGATCCTGTCTGAATTTGCGTTCTTTGATCATGCGGGACAGATCCCGGTTTGTGGCGGCAATAACGCGTACATCCATGGAAATCGGCTGACTTCCGCCAACGCGCTGAATGGTTTTGTTTTGAAGAACACGGAGGAGTTTGGTTTGCGCCTGGAGGGATAGCTCGCCGACTTCATCTAAAAAAAGGGATCCCCGGTCGGCCTGTTCGAAATATCCGGGTTTTTTCTGGTCTGCTCCTGTAAAAGCTCCTTTTTCAAAACCAAACAATTCGCTGTCCAGCAGTGACTCCGGGATTGCGCCGCAATTGACGGCAATAAACGGGCCATCTGCACGGTTTGATGCACCATGAAGGGCGCTTGCGATCAATTCTTTGCCAACACCTGTTTCTCCTGTTATCAAAACAGGGCTTTCCAGAGGAGCGACCTGTTCGACCTGATCAATAACGCTTTTCAGGCCATCCTGGCTGTTTAAAATCAGATCGATTCTTTGATGCTCCAGCAAGTTTCTGATTTCAAGGCTTCCGGAAACAAGGCTTTTTTTCTGACAATCTTTCTCCAATCGGACTAGAAGATGACGGACAACGCTGGATAGCAGATCGGCAATATGGTTTATCAAATCGATGTGTTCGGGCAGATAGCGATTTTCACCATATGCCGCAAAAGTCAGGCCGGTATAACGGTTGGCTGCGGTTTGAATGATCAGTGAGATGGCGGATATGATTGCCTTCACGCTGAAATAATTTGCAATCTCTTTGGCATAGGCGTGTTCATTGGAATTATTGATGACCAGAATTCTGTGTTTTTTAATCTCGTCGGCTGTTTTTCGGGCTTCACCGGTCAGATGGAAGACTTCATGGAGCAGCATGGGTTTTTTGTTGATGACAAACGCTTTATACGTAAGCGTGCCTGAATCTGAATCATATATCGGTACATGCATGGTATCGACGGGTATGAACTTTGAGAGCAAAATGTAAATCCTGGTCAGGAACTGTTTTGCGTCAAGCGGTTCAGATACAATAACCGATAGTGTATCTTGAATGGAATCGATTTTCTGCTGCATGGTTTCTGGATGACTTTGCTATTCCTGTCTTTTGTATCCGATATCGCTATATTCAGTGTAACCGTTATATTTGACGGTTTTCTATCATATCGGGTACTGAAACACAATGCATATCAGAGTCATATAGCGGAGCAGGCAACCGTAGAGCGGTCATCCATGCTCTTCAGTAATGGGTTTGATTTCGAGTATGATGACCAGTGAATCAAGATTACGGCATCTGAAGGCCGCATGATTGTATTTTCATAAAACAAGTTAAAAGCCATGCTTTTTCATGATCGAATTCAGGGTACCTTCCTTATCCAGTTCTTTCAGCCCTTTGTTGAACATTTCCATCTTCTTTTCTGCATCAGGCGTTATTTTTGAAATACATAAATACAGATTCTTTACTTCCAGCGGTGGAGATAAGAATTCAATATCATTCATATTGTCAGGGAGATTTTTTGATATAATGTATCTGCCTACAAATTTATCAGCCACC
>PNOB01000239.1 GCA_013824585.1 Desulfobacterium sp.
AGAATAATGACCAACAAGGAGAACAATTTCAAGCAATCAAATTAAATTCCGTTTTTGGACAATAGTGTTTTTTTGCATTAAAATAAAATTTGAATCCGTATGCCGGGGGTTCGAATCCCTCTGGCCACGCCATCAATCGGTTCAAGCTCATCATAATCATGATGAGCTTTTCCATTTGAGCCAATTTCAAAAGTCTGTTGTTGTCATTCCGGCGAAAGCCTGACACACAGTGCTGTTTTCCAAGCCGCCAGGCGCAACCGCTGCGCTATCCAGTGTTTTCGGTTCTTTTCTGGACTCCGGCTTTCGCCGGTGTGACGCTTTTTGATAGTTTTGAAATTGGCTCATTTTATAACCAGCAAATATCGATTCCCATAAAAAAGAAAATATTATGCTCAATCCTCAATTGATCTTTTCTATAAATTATAGATATCTGAAAATTTGTATGGTATAAGAAATTTCAGGTGGTTAACGAACACAGATTTTTCAGGCCTGTTCAATGCAGTCTTTTCAATGATTGAAAAAATTCGTAATGTTAATGGATTCGAGCCAATTTCAAAAGTCTGTTGTTGTAGTTCCGGCGAAAACTATAATCCAGTATTTTCGGCTCTTTTCTGAGCACCGACTTTCGCCGGTGTGACGCTTTTTAATAGTTTTGAAATTAGCTCATTCATAATAATAATTCGAAAGTTTACGGTCCCTTGACGATTTTCTTTCATCTATCTTTCACAATTCAGTACCATCAGAATTGTAAAAAACTTCAACTTTGGCAGACAGTCATTAGCAGATATGGCCGCTCATACCAAATAGAATCTGTTGGGCGCACATAAAGGAAGGCAAAGATAGCTGACACATTCAGTTCCCTGCCGATTGAAAAGAGATTTGATAATCGCTTCAAGTGATAGAGGAGAGTTTTTGGGCTCAACACAAACGGAAATCATCGTCCTTGCTATTTTCTGTATTATTGTGACCTTATTTCTAATCGGTCTCTTCATTCAGCGGGTAAGGAATAGCCGGGATCAATCCATATTGCGCAAAAGCGAGGAACAGTATCTCCGCGCACTCGAAATCTCTACCGACGGCATCTGGGACTGGAACATCCTGTCCGACACCGTCTTTTACTCAAATCGTTTCCGGGAAATCCTGGGTTTTTCACTTGAGGAGTTTCCAGACGAAATGAACTCTTTCCGCAGTCGACTTCATCCCGAAGACGTTGACGCCACGATGACAGCAATCAAACGCCACCTTAAAGATCGCGTTCCCTTCCACATCGAATTTCGTATGCTCACAAAATCAGGAAGTTATTTATGGTTTTCCGCACGCGGCCAGGCTGTCTGGAACCATACAGGAGATGCTGTCCGGATGTCCGGTTGGATTCAGGACATCACCGAGCGCAAAAAGGCCGAACTGAATCTTAATGAAGCCCTTTCCGAAATAAAACAATTAAAAGAAAAGCTGGAGGCAGAGAGGGCTTATCTTCAGGAAGAGATCAAATTGGAGTACAACTATGAGAACATTATTGGTCAGAGTAACGAGATCAATTATGTACTCTATAAGATTGAACAGATTGCGGCTACCGATACAACCGTTCTTATTCTGGGCGAGACCGGAACCGGCAAAGAGTTGGTCGCAAGAGCTGTTCACAGCCTGAGCCAGCGAAAAGATCGGGCATTGGTCAAAATTAATTGTGCCACATTGACTTCAACCCTGATTGAAAGCGAATTGTTTGGCCATGAGAAAGGTTCCTTCACCGGTGCTCATACAAGACAGTTGGGACGATTCGAAATTGCCAATGGCGCCACGCTATTTCTGGATGAAATCGGCGAACTGCCTCTGGACCTGCAGCCCAAGCTGCTGAGGGTGATACAGGATGGTGAGTTTGAAAGACTCGGCAGTTCCCGAACCATTAAAGTTGATGTACGGGTGATTGCCGCAACCAACCGATATCTGGAAGAGGAGGTCCGGAAGGGGCGCTTTAGGGAGGATCTCTGGTACCGGTTGAATGTTTTTCCGATTACCGTTCCTCCACTGCGGGAACGCACGAAAGACATTTCCCTGCTGGTGGATTATTTTGTTAAAATAATTTCCAAAAGGCTGGGTAAAACCATTGAAAGTATTCCCTCAACCGTGATGAATGTGTTGCAGAATTATCACTGGCCTGGGAATATCCGAGAACTTGAAAACGTTCTCGAGCGGGCAGTAATCAACTCTTCAGGCCCCAAACTACACCTTGTGGATGAACTGAAAAAACCAAACAAAGATATTTCAAAAACCAGTCGAACCCTTGAGGATGTTGAACGGGAGTATATTGTTCTTGTGCTGGATCAGACACAGTGGAAAGTAAGCGGCAAAAACAGTGCATCCGAAATTCTCGGTCTTGATCGCAGCACATTGCGCGCCCGTATGCGAAAGCTGGGTATCGAAAAGTCATGATTTCGATTTCCGGTTCTTTTTGCGTAAGCCTTATCTGCTATCCCCAAAAACCAGAAAATGGAGGTCATATATGACCATTGGTTATATATGACCTCACCCTTAACCCTGTTTACACCTCCCATGCATGGCCTTTTCTTATCAATTCGGTTTTAAAATCAAAATGCTATGATAAATACAGCCTTGCATGCAAACTCCGGCATGAAGTTTGATTAAATATAAGTTGCTAAAAATCGAAAGGAATCATTTCATCGCCATTAGTCATTAAACTGCAATTGGAGAAGCGCCATGAAAAAGCTAATTGAAATCATAGCACGGAGCCTCGTGGATCAGCCTGACCAAGTATCTGTCACGGAAATTGATGGCATGCATTCGTCGATACTGGAGCTTAGAGTCGCAAAAGCAGACATCGGTAAAGTCATCGGCAAAAAAGGCCGTACAGCCGACGCCCTGCGGACGATAGTGAACGCTGCTTCGGCCAAGATAAAAAAACGAACCGTACTTGAAATCATGGATTAACCAAAAAAGATTGGCTTTATAGAGAGGTGTCCACGATGATCGTCGTGAAAATTACCATGAACGTACTTCCGGAAAAACAATTAGAGGTTATGCAAACCCTAATCTCCATGATCGAACCAACGGAAAAAGAAAAGGGTTGCCTGAATTATGACATTTTTTATGATATCCAAGACAAAAACTGTTTTAATCTGCTGGAGGAGTGGGAAACCCGTGAAGATCTGGAGTATCATTTAAAATCCTATCGATTCGGTGTGTTGCTTGGAACAAGAGCGCTTTTATGCGAGCCTCTGAAGATTAAAATCCACACGATTTTTCAATCAGAGGGAATGGAGGCTATAAATGCAGCCAGGAATAAGTGAAAAAGCCAGTTTTTCAGTAGACATAAAAAGGAGAATTCGACAATGGCTGACAATCAGATAGATGAGATTACGGTTTTCATAAATAAAGTAAAAGAACAGCTCCGGTTTCCTCTTCCTGAATTCAAACTGTCCGGAAAATGGAAAATCTCGATCGCTGTGGCCGTACTGGCGGTTGTTTGTTACAATGTTTTTTTCGTATACATCGAACCGGATGAATATGGGATCAAGGTGATCCGGGTCGGCCTGAACCGTGGCGTTCAAAAAGAGGTTTATCATGCCGGTCTGACGTTTGTTCTGCCTTTCGGATTTCAGCAGATGTATCGCCTGCCCAAAGGAATTCAGGTGCTAGAACTGACCAATTTTCCGGACACCGCATCGCTGGTGGCACGGAAAGACCGCGCTGCACACATTCAGACATCGGACGGCTTTTTCGTGGATGTGGATGTTTCCATACTATACCACATCAATGACCCCTACCTGATGTTCACAACCATTGGCCCTGGAACACTGTTCGAAGACAATGGCATCATTCCCAAGGCCGAACCGGCGCTGAAAGAGACACTGGGAAAATTGACCACCGAAGAGTTTTACAACAGTCCGATGCGGGTTAAAAAAGCAGAAGAGGCCAGACAGAACCTCAATGCGGAATTAAAGGTGAAAGGCATCGAGGTCGACCAGGTGCTGGTGCGATATTTCATATACAGCCCGGAAATTCAGAAAAACATTGAGGCAAAAAAACTCCAGGATCAGATGGTGTTTACCAATCAGTCTGCGGCACGGGCAGCCAAAGAAGAGGCTGAATTGAAAAAAATCGTTCAAGAAGGAATGGTTATCGTATCCGTTGAAATTGAAAATGGCAAAGCCTATGTCACCCGAAAAATCGCTGAAAAGGATCTTTACGCACGCAGAATCAAAGCCAATGCAGACTTGCAGGTAAAGCTGGCAGAGGCTGAAAAGGTGCGTCTGAAAAATGACGCCCTGAAAGGGATCGGCTCTGAGCGCATGGTGGCCCTGAAAATGGCTGACACATACAAGGGGCTTGATATGATCATTCTGCCCAGTGACGGCCCCCATGGGGTCAACCCTTTGGATCTTGGGAACGCCATGCAGTTATTTGAAGTCCGCAAAGGAGGCAAAGAATGAAACGGTTTTTCATCCTGATTGTATTCATAATGGTCTTATTTATCCTGGGCGCCTGCGTTCCCCACTCCACTGGTTTGACAGAGGTTGGTGTCCGAACCCGTAAACTTTCATTTTGGGGACCCAAGGGTGTTGAGAACCGGATCTACGCTCCGGGCGGAACTTATTTTTTTCTTCCGTTTATCAATGACTGGCACGTGTTCGACACAAAACTTCAGAACCTGGAAATGACCTTTTCTCAAACGAGAGGCGATCGTAAAACCAAAGATGACCTTGTGTTTAAAACAACCGATGGCAATGATATAAGTCTGGATGTGATCATTGTTTATCGTATCGATGCGGACAAAGCCCCTCACATTCTCCAGTATGTGGCACGGAATGACGATATCCTGCGGGGAACCATTGTACGTACAGTGGCCCGCAGCAAACCCCGGGATATTTTCGGTGAGCTGAAAACCGAGGCGTTTTATGTGGCTGAATCCCGTGAAGCCAAGTCCCGCAAGGTCAAGGAAGCATTACAGGAAATTCTGGGACCCATGGGCATCATCGTTGAGAAGGTGTTGACCAATGATTATCGGTTTAACGCTGAATACACAAAGGCCATCGAAGACAAAAAAGTGGCTGATCAGCAGGTGGAAAAAAATAAATCTGCTCAACACGCTGCCAAAGAGGAATACAAACGCAAACTGGAGGAAGCCAGGGGAGAAGTCAACAAAATGGTGGCCGATGCTGACGGTGAATACCTCAAGGCCAAAATCGAGGCAGATGTATATCTGGAACAGCAAAAGCTTCTGGCCCAGGCAATTCAGGCTGAAGGCATAGCAGAGGCAAATGGAATCCAGGAAATGAACAACGCCCTTTCCGGATCAGGAGGCGAAGCGATTGTGAAACTGCGGATCGCTGAAGCGCTTCAGGGGAAATCCATCATTCTGCTTCCGGTTTCAGAGGGTGGGATGAATCTCAAGACTACGAACATTAACCAGTTGATCGAAACGTTAGGAATCAAATCCATTTCCGACAAGCAAGGACAACCATAAGGAGACCATGACAATGGCAGCAAAAGAGATACAATATGGTGCAAAGGCAAGAGAAAAAATAATGAACGGTGTAAATATCCTGACCGACACGGTTAAGGTGACCCTTGGACCAAAAGGGCGAAATGTCCTCATTGAAAAATCTTGGGGTTCCCCCAAAATCAGCAAGGATGGCGTGACAGTTGCTCAGGAGATTGAACTGAAAGACCGGTTCGAAAACATGGGTGCGCAGATGGTCAAGGAAGTGGCTTCCAAAACATCCGAAGTTACAGGGGACGGCACCACTACAGCGACAATCCTGGCCCGGGCCATCTATCGTGAGGGCGCAAAACTGGTAGCGGCCGGCAGCAATCCCATGTCCATAAAACGCGGCATGGACAAAGCCGTTGATCTGGTAGTGGAAGAACTGAAAAAGATATCCAAACCGGTAAAGAATAAAAAGGATATCTCTCAGGTTGGTACCATATCGGCAAACAATGACCGCACCATCGGGGACATTATCGCCGAGGCTATGGAAAAAGTTGGAAAAGATGGTGTAATTGCCATAGAGGAATCCCAGATCATGGAAACCACCCTGAAGGTCACTGAAGGGATGCAATTCGACCGCGGCTATCAGAGCGCGTATTTTGTTACCGAGCCTGCGAAAATGGAGGTTCACCTGAAAGAGCCCTATATTCTTCTGCATGAAAAGAAGATCAATCACCTGAAAAGCCTGCTTCCTATTTTAAATCAGGTCGCAAAAACAGGCAAACCCATTCTGATTATAGCCGAGGATGTTCGGGGAGAGGCTCTGACCACCCTTGTATTGAATAAACTGAAAGGAACATTACGCTCTGCAGCGGTTAAGACACCGGGCTTTGGTGATAAACAAAAGGCGATGCTGGAAGATATCGCCATCCTGACAGGGGGCCGGATAATCAGCGAGGATCTGGGTATCAAGCTGGAAACGATAACCCTGAAAGACCTGGGCACTGCAAAGCGGATTACAGTGGACAAAGATAAAACAACAATCATTGACGGCGGGGGAAACCGCAAGGCTCTGGCTGAACGTATAAGACAGCTCAGGGCTCAAATCGAAGATACGGCCAACGACTATGACAAGAATGCGCTGCAGGAAC
>PNOB01000240.1 GCA_013824585.1 Desulfobacterium sp.
CTATAATTTTCCATGGCAATGCGATAGGAGTCGGTTCCGTTTAATGCCGAGCCGATCAGACAGGCAGTTCTGGGGCCGGTCTCCTGGTTGATCTCCAGTCCGGAATTTTCCAGGGCTTCTTTGCAGACCGCCATGGTCAGTATCACAAAATCCGCATTCCAGTTATAGGCTTCCTTGGAATCGATAAAATCAAATTCCCTGGGATTCCAGTCTGGGATTTCGCCCACCACATCGCTCAGTGACTGGACCTTGCAGCGGGTTACCTTTCGAAATCCTGCCTTGCCCTGAACAGCATTGGCCCAGGTTTTTTCAAAGGTTTTTCCAAGGGGCGTTGCTGCACCGTATCCCACAACAAATACACGTCTGTTTTTTGGTGCCTTCATATTTCTCCCGATTGATTCTGATGTTGAGGCATCCTTTTTATATCCTTTGAAACACCACACAGGAGTTACAGCCGCCGAAACCAAATGCATTTTTCAGAAGAAATTCCTGTGAATGATTGCGCGCTCCTTCTGCAACGCAGTCCAGTTCGATTTTGGGATCCGGTGTGTAATTGATGGTCGGAAGCAGCATGCTATGATTCATTCCTCTGATCGCAAAGATCGATTCAATGGCGCTGGAAGCACCCATTGCATGTCCGGTCTGGGACTTGTTCGCAGAAACCGGCGGAATGCGGTTTCCAAATACAGAGCGAATCGCGTCGTATTCAACCTGATCTCCTACCTTGGTTGAGGTGCCATGGGCATTGATTGCATCGATCTGCCCTGGTTCAATCCCAGCGTTGCAAATGCTTTCACGGATACAGCGGGTCACTGTCTCAAAATTCGGTGCGACAAAATGATGTGCATCCGAAGTCATGCTCCATCCGGCAACCTGGATCGTATGGTCAAGCCCATGCGCTTTTGCAAATTCTTTTGTGGCAATCACAATACAGCCTGCCCCTTCCGAGATCACAAACCCTCTTCTGTCAACGGAAAATGGTCTGCTGGCTCTTGATGGTGGTTCCGGCGGGTGTCCGGGTTTGCTATGGAAGGTTCCGTTCATGGTTGAAAACCCGGCGACAATCGGTTCTACCAATGCAAAATCAACTGCACCGCAGATGGCTACATCCGCTTTCCCCTGTTCAAGCATCATGGACCCGATAATCACAGAGGTGATTCCGGTTGCACATGCGGTAATCGTGGATGTAATCGGCCCGGTGGCTTTTGTCAAGATGGATATCTTTCCGCCGACCATATTGATGCAGGAATTCGGATTGGTGAAGGGATGAGGCAGCTTTGCTTCCTCTCTCATTCGCCTGTCGGCAAGGATAACCGCATCCAGTCCTCCGACTGCGGAACTGAATGTAATGGCAACACGGGGTGCAATATCCGGCGTGATTTCGATTCTGCTGTTTTCAATTGCACGATGGGCCACCAAGAGGGCGTATTTGAAAATCGGAGATGTCCAGTGAACCATCTGGCGGGGCGCCAGAAATGGATATGCGGATTCATCAATGGCATCAACCTGCCCTGCTATCTGAACCGGAAACTGTTCATCAACCGGGAAACGGGTGAGCTGGCCAATGCCGCTGTCACCCCTAACCGCTCTTTCCCACTGGGTTTTAATATCGGTTCCCAGGGGGGATACACAATCATATCCGATAATGACACTCTGCTTTGGATTCATAGGATACTCAAGGGAATTGTTGGATGCAAATTGTTTTACCAGGGAATGAAGCGGTAGAGTTTTGCAAACATTTCATAGACCTCGATCCAGTTCTTGAGATCTTCAGCCGTGCGAATGTGTGCCTTCTTGTTGACCATCACCCAGCTCATGTATGCTGCGCCGTCTTTGCATGTTGTGCAGTCTCTTGTCTCTGAGGTGCAGCACCGGTGCATTGTTTTCAGATCCGATGCCCACCTGATAAAATGGATCAGCCTTTTCGGTTTTGGATTTCTGTTGTCAAAGGTCTCGGTAACCGAGGGACATTCCAGCCAGCCGAAGTCCCGGTCAAGCATGTTTCCGGAGGTGATCACCTTGTGGTAATACCTGGATGAAATCACCGTGTCCGGATAATGATCCAGCATTTCATCCATCTCAGCACAGATGTCGACCAGTTCTCCGTCTCTCCAGGAAAAACCATCCACGCTTTCATCATTGGATAAAAGCTGCATATGCACCTTGACGCCGATATCCCTTATCTTTTTGATAATCCGTTCTGTTTTTCCAAGTTGCCGTGGAGTTATGGTGTACAGATAATAGGTATATTCATCCCCTTCATAGTTTTTGCTGGAAATCGCAAAACAGTCCTGGCCACGAAGAAGCTTTTCATCCTGTTCATCCCCCCAGAGAGAGATTCCGACCATCATGTCCGGAAACCGGTCCCGGGGAACCTTGATCAGGCCGTTGGTTGCGCAAAAGGTCGGCAGGCGTTTATAAAATGCCTCCACACGGTCCAGGCAGAGTGTAGGCTCTCCTCCAATCAGTATGGCAAGGTTTACACCCCGGTCTTTTTCTTTTTCAATAAAGCGTTCCCACTTTAAAATATCCATCTCTTCTTTTGCAGCCTTATGTTCGCCGGAAGAAAAAAAGAAGCAGCCCCTGCATCGAAGATTGCATCGATTGGTGACGTCATAGATGGAGCTTCTGATGTTGAGTTTGGATATTTTTCTATATCGTTCATACCATTCATTATCCAGTAATGAACTGACCGTTATCATTTATTACTCCTTACGTGCTGCTATTAATTCCTGATTCTTGTTTCGGCCTTTGGCGGAGATACAATGTGATTGCAGAGGTTTTCCCCTTGTTCATATCCTCTCACCCAGATTGCCAGATAAGCATCCACATAATCCAGCCAGGCTTTGAATGTTTCCGGATCTGATGCATGACGAAAAAGCTTGGCAGTGACCACCGCGCTTCCGGCTGCATAGTGCCGGCAGTCTGAACAATCCGTATCCGGAACACAGCAGGACATGTTCCGATCCCAGGTCAGGTCTGTTCGATACTGGCGAAAAGAACGTCCAAGACCGATATCCGTGGATGGATTCATTCTGGGATATGGGCAGTCATATAATGCGTGGAGACCAAATTTATGGGTATGGGCCACTGCGTTGTAATGGGAAAACAATACATTTTTCGGATAGTCCGTGATCAGCTTCAACATGGCTTCCCTGGTATTGGCAAGAGAGGCTTCCGTATGTCGAAGATTCCCGTCATACCCTGTGGGCGCGGAAAACATGTTGAAGGTTAGCTTGCAGTCATTTTCTTTCAGGAAACGAGCGACCTCAAAAATTTCATCAATATTTTCTCTGGTAAAGGTATAAACAAATATTGCCCGCGGATCATTCCGATAATTCCGGACCTGCCTTTGAAGCATGTTTTTGGCTTTTCGGACACGCAGGCTTGTTTCGTCATTTCCCCAGACCGAAATATGGATGTTATAATCCACAGAAGGGGAGATCTGGGAGAGACCATTGGAAGCAATACAGCCCAGTGGGATCTCTTTGTAGCAGACTTCCAGGAGGGCTGGAGCAAGCGATGGTTCGGCACCGGCAAGAACCACATAGGTGATTCCCCGTTTTTTTTCATTTTTCATGAGTTCCTGCCAGAGCAGGGGATCTTGAATCTCTTCTACAAACTGTTTATCACCCTTAAAATAATAACACCCTTCACACTGGATATTACAATGGTTGGACATATCATAGGTGGATTCACGAAGAAAAAAGAATTTCCGGACTTTTTCCCATCTCTCATGAACAACCGGATCGGCGATGATTTCAGAAAATTTCCATCTTCTATCCTCATTGTTCCGAAAAGAATTTTGTTTTTTGGCGATGTCCATTAAAATCAGATCCTCAGTGTTATTATCTATTTGTAATCATGTATTTACTTTATTATGATCAAGCCTTATGAAAGCTCCTTTTTGATGTATTCAGCGATCAATCGGATGGTTGTGAGTTTGGGGTAATCGTCTTCATCAAATCGCATTCCATATTCATCCTGTAATACCAGAGCCACTGTGGCCAGGTCCATGCTATCAATACCGATTTCATCAACCAGATCAATATCCGGATCGAATGTTTCCGGAGTCACATCTTCTAGTTTGAGTTCTTCAATCATCACGTGGGCAACACGGTTAATAATATCGTTGGTGGTTGTTTCAGCAGTCATTTTTTTCCCCTTCAATAGATATAATGCTTTTGCTTTTCAGTGTCATGATGCCCTGGCAGGCAGTCTCCCCCCTGACCTTAATCATAAATGAGTAGGTATCCGGTTCTTTTTGACTTTGGTCGGCCTGTATTTCAAGTGGATCATTTGGTTTGATAAGCTGTTTAAATTTTACTCTTTTAAATTCCTTGATGAATAATTTTTTTGTGGTTGTCTGTTGAATCATATCCAATACAATCGAGAGCTGTGCAATTCCGGGGAGTATCGGATTATCCGGGAAGTGCCCTGAAAACCAGAGAGAATCCTGGTTGAACTCCCTGGTTGAAAGAAACACATTCTGTGACACACGGGTTTCGGTCATTGCAATTGTCCTGCAGAAGAAGGCAATATGGAATTGTGTGAAAGATTCTGAGTAATATAGTCAACAATATCCTGAACCGTAACAATTTTTTTCAAATCACCATCTTCAATTTCAATATCCATCTTCATTTCGATCATACTGGCCATATTAAATGCATCAATGCTGTCCAATTCAAGATCCTGGTATAAGTTTGTCTCCGGCAGAATTCTATCTTCAGAAATTTCAAACTCTTGTATGAAATAATTTTTCAGAAACAGAAAGATGTCATCGCTGTTTTTGACTTTTTGGTTTTGCACCTTCACATGTATTCCTAAAAAAACAACAATGGGTTGTTTCCATCCATCCGGAAAGGTAACATCATGGAATTCAAAGTATATTCAGACCGTCACTTGCGAGTTCAGGTTGGTATTATTTTGATTCGAAGTCTTTCGTAAAATATAATCCACCACATCCTGAACCGTTGTAATGGTTTTTAATTCTTTTTCATTGGTTTCAATATTCATTTCCGCTTCCAACATTCCGACCATGTCCAGTGCATCAATGCTGTCGAGTTCAAGATCTTCAAACAGACTGGATTTTAAATCGATTTTTTTTTCCGGGATCTCAAATGTATCAACAAAATATTTTTTTACAAAAAGAAAAATATCATTTTTATCCATAGTTCTTTCCATATCCTATTCAGATTTCATAATTCAGGATCAACTTGTCTATTTAATTTGTCATCATAAATATGTCAAGAAAATTGAATGCTTCTGTCAGGATTCCAAATTCGGACATTCATGATGAGGAGCATCTGTAACTTTTCGAATTGACTTCATTACCGGTCGGTGTATCAGATTGGCGAGCGGGATGACTTCCCAGCCTTTCTTTTGGATACCGTCTACGATCCCCTCGATTTCAACCAGCCATTTTAACATCCATTGTTTTTTTTCTTTTGCCGGAATGATGTCGTGCAGCAGAACAATATCACCGGGTTGTATTTTACGCAAAATTTTTCCAGACAGATTTTGAATTCTTCGATTTCCCATGTCAAAGGCACGGCAACTGTAATTTACACAATACATACCGAGTCCGGATAAGATTTTTCCAAGTTTCGGATTGGTGATACCTGCCGGGGGCCGGAATGCAAGGGTATGAATTCCAAATGTTTTCAATATGTCCTGTGCAAGCTGGATTTCCTGAAACAGCCTTTTTGAATTTTTCAGCATGATCAGAGGATCATGGTGATAGGAGTGATTTCCAATGGTATGGCCTTGCCGGAGGATTGCCTGGATCAGATCCGGATGCCTGGATGCGTTTTCACCTGTTACAAAAAAAGTAGCCAGGATGTTTTTATTTTTAAGCAGGTTGAGCAAAGCAGGGGTGGATACCGGGTCCGGGCCATCATCAAAGGTGAGGGAAACCGCTTTCTCTGAAGATTTTCCGCAGGTAATGACCGGAAGAAAATAGCTTATGCTGGTGAAAAATGGGGCAATGAAACTGGACAGCACAAAAAAGGCCAGGGGAATCGTGGAGAGCCGGATATCCCATACAGACAGAAGCAAAGCTGTTGAAAGCGCAAAAAAACCGAGAAGGTGGGAAATCGTGATCGGACTGCCGGGAGCCGGGTTTGTGATGGTATCCTCTTCCATTATTCTCATGATTGAAAAATTTCAATTGCCGTAACAAACGTTCCGGTCCCGATCAGTAAAACGCCTTTGCCATCAAGCCCGATATCGCGTTCTCCGGAAAGCCTTGCCGGAATCCGGTTCAACTGGAGAAGCTTTATTCCTAAAACCGCAGCAGTGGCGGATGCAGATGCATATTCACCAATATATTTACGATAGTCAATAACCGGTTTATTGAATCGGGTCTGGTCCAGGAATTCACGGACCTGTTTTTCTCCGCATTCGCGAAGGGCAGCCGGTATACCGACCAGCATGACACCAAACTTCTGACAGATCTGTTCAGCGTTGCCAAGGCTACGGATCAATGCCTGGATAATATCCGGGTGATGTTCGGTTCTTTCATAAAAACAGGAGGAGATGCACAATCCTCTGGCAGAACCTGCGTGTTTC
>PNOB01000241.1 GCA_013824585.1 Desulfobacterium sp.
ATGCATATATCAGAAGAATAGGCATCCTGATTCAATCCAGAAAGTATGATCTATTATGGATTGAGTATGAGCTGTTTCCATGGCTGCCAGCCTTTGCTGAAAAACTTCTTTCTTTGTGGAACATTCCATACATCGTTGACTATGATGATGCTGTTTTTCATCGGTATGATATTCATACGATGCGTCTGATCCGGATTTTGCTGGGGCAAAAAATTGATCGCATCATGCGTAATGCTGCTCTGGTTCTTGCCGGGAACTCTTATTTATTGGAAAGGGCGAAAAAGGCAGGAGCAGACCGGATCGAGTATCTTCCGACTGTGGTTGATCTGGAACGGTATTCTGTCCGGGAAAAACACAGATCCAAGCCGTTCAACATCGGATGGATCGGTTCTCCCTCAACCTCAGGATATCTTCAAGATTTGCAACCTGTTCTTTCGGAACTCTGTGAGGATCAGAATACCTATGTTACTCTTGTCGGTGCGGCAATGGATTCCATTCAGGGTCCACGAATTCGATCATTTGAGTGGTCTGAAGCTACGGAGGTTAAGGATATCCAGCAGTTTGATGTGGGAATTATGCCGCTGCCGGATACACTCTGGGCAAAAGGAAAGTGCGGATACAAACTGATTCAATACATGGCCTGCGGTTGCCCTGTAGTTGCTTCTTCTATCGGTGCCAACAGGGAAATTGTGGACAATGGTAAAAATGGATTTTTATCCACAACTCTCCAGGAATGGAGAGATAATCTTATCCGGCTGAGAGAAGATGCAGGTCTGAGAGACCGGCTCGGGACCAATGGCAGGAAAATGGTAGAAGAGAAGTATTGTTTACAGGTTACCGGTCCCCGGCTGGCAGCGCTTATTCAGAATCTGGTATAACAAACCGATTTGTCCCGGCAGGAAAATTTTTCCAGTCATTTAAAACTGAGGACTTCATGTGCGGTATTACAGGAATGATCCAGCCGGATCATTCAAAAGATTATTGGACTGATACATTGAACAGAATGGCCCTGACAATGTCTCATCGGGGACCGGATGATGACGGAATCTGGTTTGATGCAGCATCGGGAATCGGTCTTGCACATCGGAGGCTTTCGATCATTGATCTGTCTGAGGGAGGTCATCAGCCCATGACTTCCCATTCCGGGCGTTATGTGATTGTGTTCAATGGGGAAATATTTAATTTCAACGATCTGAGAAAATCACTCCATCCAGAAAAGATTGAGTGGCAAGGCAACTCGGATACGGAAGTGATGCTTGCTGCATTTGATACCTGGGGAGTTGAAAATGCAGTAAAACAATTCATCGGCATGTTTGCTTTTGCTCTATGGGACAAGCAGAAACAACGGTTGTATCTTTGCAGAGACCGGCTGGGAATCAAACCCTTGTATTTTTCCCGGATTCCAAACGGACTTCTGTTTGGTTCAGAACTGAAACCGATCATGAAGCATCCTGATTTCAATCCCCGAATCGACAGGGATGCACTTGCTCTCTTTTTCCGGCACAGCAACATACCTGCACCATATTCCATTTTCCAAAATACATGGAAACTGCTACCCGGAACCCTTCTTTGCGTATCATTGGAAGAACTCCCGAAAAACTCCTGGAACCCTCAACCAGAAGCGTACTGGTCGGCTCTGGATGTTGCAAAAGCCGGACAGAAGAATACAATTTCCATCTGTTTTCAGGAAGCAGTTGAACAACTGGATTTTCTGCTTCGGGATGCAGTGCGGCTGCGAATGATCAGCGATGTTCCTTTGGGAGCTTTTCTTTCCGGAGGAGTAGACTCATCAACGATCGTTGCCCTGATGCAGGCCCAGTCCACCCGGAAAGTGAAAACATTTTCAATCGGCTTTCATGAAACCGGTTATAATGAAGCAGGTTTTGCAAAAAATGTTGCCCGGCATCTGGGAACAGACCATACGGAATTATATGTTTCTCCAGAGGATGCACAGCAGGTTATCCCTGAATTGCCGTCTTTGTTTGATGAACCCTTCTCCGATTCCTCACAGATTCCGACCTATCTGCTTTCAAAACTGACACGAGAGCATGTCACGGTTTGTCTTTCAGGGGATGGAGGGGATGAAATTTTTGGCGGTTACAACCGCCATTTTTTATGGGAATCGATCTGGAATGTGATCAAATGGATTCCTGTTCCGGCCAGAACTGCTTTTGCCCGCATGTTCCAATCTGTTCCGCCGGATGCATGGGATTCTCTGATTTACAAACTGATCTCGGTTCTGCCTGAAAAATTCAGACTGGATACTCCTGGAGATCGAATTTACAAACTGTTGGATTCCATTACTGCCAAAACACCTGAATTGATGTATCGCGGTTTTATCTCTCATTGGAAAAATCCGGAATCCATAGTAATCGGAGGTCAGGAGCCCTTTACCCGGATTACGGATAACCATCATGACTTACATTTCCAAAATTTTACCCATAAGATGATGGCGCTGGATCTGATAACCTATCTGCCGGATGATATTCTGACCAAGGTGGATCGTGCCAGCATGGGGGTGAGCCTGGAAACCCGTGTTCCGATACTGGATCACCGTGTTGTTGAATTTGCTTGGAGTCTGCCCCTTGAAATGAAAGTGAAAAACAGACAGGGAAAACGGATTCTTCGTGAAGTGCTGTACAAATATGTGCCTAAAGCTCTGATTGAAAGACCCAAAACCGGTTTTGCGATCCCCCTGGATACCTGGTTGCGGGGGCCTCTCCGGGACTGGGCTGAATCGCTGCTGGATAAACAACAGATGGAAGAACAAGGTTTGTTGAATCCGGGTCCGATTCATCGCAAATGGGCTGAACACCTTTCCGGAAGGCAGAACCGGCAGCATGAGATATGGGATGTGCTGATGTTTCAGGAATGGAAAAGGCAATATAACATATGAAACGGATTCTTATTACCGGCGCTTCCGGGTATATCGGGAATGCATTGGCCATGCGGTTGTCCGGCAAAAATAAGATTATGGGTTTCTATCATAATCATGCTCCATCTGCGGACAGTACAATCATCTGGGAGAAATCCGATTTGTCCTGTACAGAAACCATAGAAAAGCAGATTCAACTTTTTTCTCCGGATATTGTTATTCACAGCGCGGCAATCGCTCACCAGAGTCTTCATAAAATTGATCGAAAAACCTATTTTGAAGTCAACAGCATAGCTACTGAAAAAATCGCAAGGGCCGCATATCTGGCCAACCCGGATATGCAGTTTATCTTTCTGTCTTCCATTTCCGTTTATGGAGAGCATGGGTTGACCATACCGGTAATGGAATCTCATGCGTGCAACCCCACCAGTGACTACGGCAAGAGCAAACTGGATGCCGAGAACCGTTTGCTGAATCTAATAACAGCCGATCAGTTGCGATTTCTGACCGTTTTCAGGCTTGCGCCGGTGTATGACGCAACTTGGAGTTTCAATCTGGATCGAAGAGTACTGGCACCCTTGAAATTGGCCTATCTGAAATTCGGCTCGGGCAAACAAATGATGTCAGCCCTGGCAAAGGCCAATCTGGTTGATTGGATCGAATTCTGGATTGAGGCAGAACAATCCAGAATGAAAAAGCCCATGATATTCAATATATGTGATCAAAATCCATATTCGTTTCTTGAAATTATCGACATTTTCCAGAAGTCATCAGGCCGGACCGCGTTGCCGGTGCTTTCCTGCCCATTGTCTATTATCTATGCGGCGACAAGAATGATCGGATTGTTTTTCCCGGGAAAAAGAGAGTGGATTCATGCTTGCTATGAAAAGCTTGCATTAAATCTGGTGTTTGATATTAAGAAAATGCTTGAAACCGGCTTTACACCGGCCCACGATCTAAAAAGTGTTTTTGGTTCACGTTGAAAATGCCTGGATATTGGAAAAAACTTACGATCAGGCTTTATTGATTAGGAGCAATATGATGGAAGGAAAGATTCTGGTTACCGGTGGATCGGGATTTATCGGTTCCAATTTTATCCGGCACACATTACAAGTCAAACCCGGAATCCGGATATATAACCTGGATGCTTTGACCTATGCCGGCAACCCATTGAATCTCGTAAATTTGCCGGAAAGTCAACAAGCCCGGTATTGTTTTATTCATGGGGATATTTGTGATGCCAGGCTGTTGAAAGATCTGTTTCAGAAGGAGAAATTCAACGGGGTGATTCATTTTGCTGCCGAGTCCCATGTGGATCGTTCCATCCACGGACCGGAAGCATTTATCAAGACCAATGTGAATGGTACATTTCAACTGCTTGAAGCAAGCCTTGCCATGTGGAAACGAAACGGGCAGCAATCTGATTTCCGTTTTTTGCATATCTCCACTGACGAAGTATATGGGAGTCTTGGAGCGGAAGGGTATTTCACTGAAAAAACGCCATATGATCCATCAAGTCCCTATTCTGCATCCAAAGCATCTTCCGATCATCTGGTAAAAGCATATTTCAGAACCTTTGGTCTTCCGGTTCTTGTGACAAACTGCTCCAATAATTACGGTCCATACCAGTTTCCGGAAAAATTGATTCCGCTGATGATTTTAAATATCCTTGAAAAAAAAGAACTACCTGTTTACGGGGATGGGAAAAATGTCCGGGACTGGCTTTACGTGATCGATCATTGTGAGGCTTTATTAAAAGTTTTTGATGAAGGGATTGTTGGTGAAACCTATAATATCGGGGGCGGAACCGAACTTCAGAATATTCAGATCGTTCACCTGCTTTGCGATTTGCTGGATGCAAAACTGGGCCGTTCCGGGAAAAATACCAGCAGAAATTTAATCCGATTTGTAACCGATCGGCCTGGTCATGATCGCCGGTATGCCATAGATGCTTCAAAGATCGAAAAGGAATTGGGCTGGAAAGCCAGATTTATCTTTCAGGATGCAATTACAAAGACCCTTGACTGGTATATCGATCATATGGATTGGGTGAACTCAGTGCAAAGCGGTGAGTATAAAAAATGGATCGAAAACAACTACGGGAAAAGGTGATTCTGGTTGGAGATGAATGGGCAGGCACAGGGGCCTGCCCCTACGATTTATGCCATCTTGATTACAAAGATGAAAGGAATTAAATAAAATGAAGGGCATTATTCTGGCTGGAGGTTCCGGTACTAGGCTGTATCCGATCACAAAGGTAGTCAGTAAACAACTTCTGCCGGTTTACGATAAACCGATGATTTACTATCCATTGTCTGTTCTCATGCTTGCGGGTATTCGTGATATATTGATTATTTCAACTCCTGAGGATCTTCCCAACTTTAAAAGACTTCTGGAGGATGGTTCTCAATGGGGAATCTCTTTCACCTATGCTGTGCAGCCGCATCCGGAAGGATTGGCTCAGGCTTTTACCATTGGGAAAGAGTTTATCAATGGTCAAAATGTTTGCCTGATTCTGGGGGACAATATTTTTTATGGACATGGATTGATCGAACAGTTGAAAGATGCACTTGTCCGAAAAACCGGTGCGACTGTTTTCGGATACTGGGTAAAAGATCCGGAACGATACGGGGTTGTAAAATTTGATAAAGACGGTCAGGCCATAAATATCGTGGAAAAACCCAAAGAACCGCTTTCGAACTGGGCTGTAACCGGTCTTTACTTTTACGATAATCGTGTTGTTGATATTGCCGCAAGTCTCAAGCCGTCTGCCAGGGGAGAACTGGAAATCACGGATGTCAATAAAACATATCTGGAAATGGGAGAATTGTATGTCCAGAAATTGGGCAGAGGCGTTGCCTGGCTCGACACCGGAACCCATGAAAGCCTGATGCAGGCTTCCAATTTTATCGAGGCCATTGAAGAACGACAGGGACTTCGTGTTGCCTGCATTGATGAAATCGCATACAAAATGGGATATATTAGCAAAAAACAGGTGGAGGAACTGGCTCAGACATTGATTAAAAATAATTATGGCCAGTATTTGCTGAATATGCTCAAATACGATGAGAAGTTTATTTTATGAATGTGATATCAACTAATTTGGAAGGGGTGTTAATCGTAGAACCCAGGGTCTTTTCGGATAGCCGCGGTTACTTTTATGAAACCTATCATCAGGAACGATATTTCGAAAAGGGTATCTGTTCAGATTTTGTTCAGGATAATATTTCATATTCAATTCAGGGCACCTTGCGGGGTCTTCATTATCAGTTCCCAAAACCGCAAGCCAAGCTTGTTCAGGTATTGCAAGGAGAAATATATGATATCGCCTTGGATATCCGAAGGGGATCACCTACTTTCGGACAGTGGGTCGGTGCTTATCTGAGTGAACAGAACAAACAGCAGCTTTACATTCCGGAAGGATTCGCCCATGGATTTGCGGTTCTCAGTCCTATTGTGCTCTTTGCATATAAATGCAGCGATTTTTATGCACCTGAATGTGAAGGCGGTGTGATATGGAATGATCCTGATCTCGGGATAGAATGGCCTCTTGATAAGCCGATCCTGTCTGAAAAGGATTTGAAATTCAATCGCCTGAAAGATATTGAATCCAGTCGATTACCAGTCTATGGTGAATACT
>PNOB01000242.1 GCA_013824585.1 Desulfobacterium sp.
GCTATTTTTTTTATCCATTCCGATGATTGTTAAACTGTCCATTACGGCTTATGTTGATCTTGGGCTTATTTTTTTCTCTTTTGCTTCTCTGCTGCTCATGATGGAATGGTGTAACAAAGGGTATGCAGTCAGATTTTTATTTCTTTCCGCCATATGCTGCGGGTTGGCGTTGGGGACAAAGTATAACGCCCTGATTCTGTTTGTACTGATATCCCTGTTTGTGCCTTTTGTTTATATACGATCTGCTCCTGTTGAATCTGTGAGTTCTTTTGTAGCAATACGGTATGCCATCTTTTTTGTGGTCATTTCAGTTCTCTGCTTCTCACCCTGGATGATCCGAAATTATACATGGAAAAAAAACCCTGTCTATCCGCTTTATCATCAATTTTTCAGCAAACCAATGGCTGAGAAGAGTAAAGAAACAGGGAAAAGCGTTTCAACACATCAAACCGGAAAAAAACTTGAGCCTATTGCCATTCGAAAATTTGTTTATAAGGAGGCCTGGTGGCAGACTGCATTGATCCCCATCCGTATTTTTTTTCAGGGAGAGGACAACAATCCAAAATACTTTGACGGCAAGCTGAATCCTTTTTTGTTTTTGCTGCCTTTTTTTGCGTTTTATGGAAACAAAAAACTATTCTCCCAGTTGCATGTTGTTTTTGAAATGAAAATCATGTTCGGATTTTCTGTTTTGTTCCTGTTGTTTGCCCTTTTCACTCATGATATCAGAATCCGCTATATTTCGCCCATAATCCCCCCTCTGGTTGTATTGTCCATGTTCGGGCTCCGCAACCTGGTTGAAAGACTCCGGCAGAAGAGTTCTTTTTTTCAGTATGCAGTTCTGGGAGTTATCATCTGCTGGATGCTCTGGATGAACGCCAGTTATGTTATTGAGCAGTTCAGGTATGTTGAACCAATGACCTATCTGACAGGTCAGGTTGATCGGGAGCAATATATTGAAAAATATCATCCGGAATATGCGGTAATGAAATATGCGAATCAGAATCTTCAAAGAGATGCTGTCATCTTACCTGTTTTTACAGGCAACCGTTATTACTATAGTGATCGAAAAATGATCTTCAACTTTTCCTTGCTTGCAAAGATCATAAAAGAAACAGATCGCCCGGAAGAGATTTTATCTGAACTGAAAAAGAGAGGTATCACTCATATCATGATCGGCTATGAACTGTTCAATGCATGGGCAAACAATAACTTCAGTAAACAGGAAAAAATATCCATTGAACGCTTTTTTCATAAACAGATATTTTATCTTTATTCAAAAAATGGTTATGGATTGTATCAAGTAGAATGATTTGCGGGGGTCTATACTTTTAGGAATCATTGATGGAAAAACGCAGCATATGTGTTTTGCAACCAGTCTTAAACCCAAATGTGGAGCAGAACCGAAACATAAATAAACCAATCCCCAAGGTTTATGAACATTCGAAATACTCTGCAATCATGATCTGGGTGCCAGCCTGCCTGTCTTTGCTATTGTCCTTTGTCCATATCTTTTATTTACAGGCAAATCCCACCTATGATTTGCCGATCATCGATTCCCTTGAGTATGTGAAGCGTGCTGAGTACATCCTTACCCCCTCCATGACACCGCGTCCCTTTCTGCATTCTCCTTTTTATGCGTGGTTTCTGGCAGGAGCTTTTTTTTATTTTGGGAAAAGCCTTACCCTGATACGAGTGATGCAGGCGATCTTGAACTGCTTCTCTTGCGTTCTTGTGTATCAATTGGGCAGGAGATGCTTTACACCAGTTGTCGGACGATATGCAGCATTGGGATATGCATTGTATGCTCCAATGATCTACTTTGCGACGGAGATCATCAATGTTCCGTTCGTACTGTTTTTTACGCTCTTTTCTTTGTTTTTGCTGATCCGATCGGTTGAAGAGATGCACTGGAAATGGTGGTTGACTGCGGGCCTGTTTGCTGGATTAAATCTTATGACTCGTGCGGATACACTTGTTTTTTATCTGGTTGCCGTGGCTCTGATCACCTGGAAGAAACCGATAGCATTTTTGAGATCCACAGGGTTTGTCATTTTCATGCTGGTACCGATGCTTCTGACAGGTATGTATAACCTTTATACTTTTGGACGGTTTCAGGTCTTTCCTGCTAATTCCGGCATTGTATTTTTTCAGGGAAACAATCCGGATTATATGGATACCATCGGGATTCGTCCGGGGGTTTCCTATCAAAACCTGATTGCAAAGCCTAATCGTGACGGAGTCGTTCCGACCAGGGAAGATTATGCATTCAATCAATATTTCTACGGCAGATCTTTTGAGTTTATGGTTCACCAACCTTTGCAGTATATGCAATGTTTGATCTACAAAATCCGGACACTGATTGGTGGATATGAATTGCCGGAAACATATAATCTTTACACCTGCCGTAAATACAGTCCGGTTCTAAAACTGCTTCTGTTTTACTGGAATGGATTTGGTTTTCCCTTTTCCATTCTTTTCCCATTGTCCATAATCGGTATTATTATTGGCTTACAACGATCCGGTTCACAACGTCTGCTGATGCTGTTTTTGGCATGCATGCTCCTCCCCTTGCTGGGGTACTGGAACAGTACACGATACCGCATGGTCATTATACCGATACTTTTGTTGTATTCCGGCGTTTCCATTGTTTGGATACGTGAGCAGATTCAAAGGAGGGAAATCAGGAAGGTCAGTATTTTTGTTCTGTTTTTTTGTGTTTTGCTGACGGTCGCCAGTCTGCCATATCCGCATTTCAGCAAGGGACATGATTTTGACGCAGAAATGTACATATCTGCCGGCCTTTCATCGTTAAGCAAAAGGAATACGAAAGAGGGGATCGGTCTGTTACAAAAGGGGGTCATGCTGGAACCGGACAATTTTTATTATCGTGGTCAACTGGCTCATGCTTTTCAGAAAAAAGGATTTTATCAGGAGGCTCTGCAGGAGTATCAAAAGGCGCTAAAATTGAATTCCAAGGACATTACTCTGCATAACAATATCGGTACGTTGTATGCTCGATTGAAAAATGAAGAAATGGCTCTCCATCACTACCGGAAAGCGGTGAATCTGAATCCGAATTTCAGTACTTCCCGTTATAATCTGGGTGCGTTGCTTTTCAGGCAGCAGCAATACAAGGAGGCATCAGAACACTTGAAAACAGCAGTTGCTTTTAACCCTGACTTTTCTGCCAGTCATTATTTGCTGGGCATGAGCCTGCTTAAACTTGGACAAAATGAACAGGGAATGAAAGAGCTTGCAGAAGCAATCCGTTTGAATCCAGGTCTGAAAAAATTGTAAAATCCATTTCTCAATGAACATCCCGGACATGATCGGTCGTCAGTTGCTGAAACAATCGGTTGCTCCGGACATTGTTCAAATTTCCATCAGTCTCAATTCGTTTCCAGTCAGAAAAACCTTTGTTCACAGCCACCTGAAGCCACTGTACCGCTTCTGCAGAATTATTCTGCCTGGAACGAATACATGCCATATAATAATAGGCATCGGCATCATCCGGGTTTTGCGTAATCAGATCACGAAGGATTGAAAAAGAAACCTCATAATTTCCCTTCATGGCAAATGAAACAGATAACTGCTTTTTTGCTTCATACCAACCTGGTTTCAGTTTCAGAGCCTTTTGATAACAGGCAATTGCTTGTTGAATCTTGTCCTCTTTTTGAAAGAAATCTCCCAGTTGAAAAAGAAGAAGGGGATTATCTGGTGATTGCGCTGATTTCTCCGTCAGCAGATTCAGTTTCAGGTTTGTTTTTTTCTGTTCAGAGATCAGCCTTGTCAAGTTATCATAAGCCTGTTCATAATCTGGATTAATTACCAATGCTTTTTGAAACATGACCAGCGCTTTGCTTTTTCGGTTATTCCTCCAAAGTGAAATTCCCAGATTGTTGTATGCGTCTGCATAATTGGGTTCTAATTGAATTGCTTTGATATAATATGGAATTGCCTCATTCACTCTGCCTGTTTTGAATATCGCATTTCCAAGGTTATTGAAGATCAGTGCATTTCCAGGATGTTTTTGAAATAATTTTTTATAATGTTCAATAGCTTCCGGATACATTCCCTGGCGAGACAATGTATTGGCAAGGTTCATCCGAGCTTCTGAACCGGATGGTTTTATCAGCATCGCCTTTTGAAAATGGTGAATGGCTTGATCCAGTTGTCCATCTTTCATGAGAATGCAGCCCATATTGTTATGGGCCGTATAATTTCTAGTTGTAGCTTTCAGTGTTTGACGCCAAAGAGACATGTTGTTTTGCCAATATCTAACCTGATGCCAGCTTATCTGCATCAGAATGCCTGTAAAAAAAAGAGCAAATATTAGTGCTGTTTTTCGGGATAGCGACAGTTTGACTGCAATTTTTTCTCCGGTAAAAATTATAATCAGAAACAGTCCGACAGCAGGGATATAGACCCATCGATCTGCCATGGCCGGCCAAAGCCCAGCCTGGATAATTCCAAGAACTGGTAGCAGTGTAATCAGAAACCAGGACCAGCCAAAAACCAGGTAAGGGGAGGATCGGAATCTTCTGAGGAAAAAAATGGTAAGGAAAATCAGAAACAATATTGCAATCAAAATCTTCCAGTAGACAATTCTTTCAGGATATGGATAGAAAACCGCCAGGTTTACCGGCCAGAAGATTTTGCCGATATAAAGAACGATTGAAGTAATGGCATTGGCAACTCTGAGTTTCATTGAATATTGATTTTCAGATACAAGATTCTGATCCCCTTGAACTGAATAGATCGTCAGGAATATAGACAGTATCGATAACAGGAACAGGGGGATTTTTTCAAGAACCAGGTATGAAAAAGGCTTTTGAATACTGATATCGAGTTTGGTAGTGAATTTTATTGACCGGGTATTTTTTTTAAAGGAAATCCTTTGAAACGGCCACCAGTCCAGAAGAAGAAGAATAGCAGGTAAAGTAATAAGCATGGGTTTTGCGAGCAGCCCGAGCATGAATACAAATATCAGGACGAGGTATTTTAGGCGGTTGGGTTTTTTTACATAGCTGAAATAAGCCAGCAGGGTCAAAAAGAAAAACAGGCTGCTGATCAGGTTTTTTCGCTCAGATATCCATGCGACAGACTCAACATTCATGGGGTGAATTGCAAACAGTAGTGCAATCCAGAAGCTTTTCCAGAAATCGGTCAATATCTGTTTTAGGAATAGAAAAAGAAGTATGCTGTTCAACAGGTGGAAAATCAGATTGGTAAAATGGTGAAGTCCGGATTCCAGACCGAAAAAGTGACAATCGGCAATATGGGATAAGAGTGTCAGCGGCTGCCAGTATTTGCCGTCACCCTGATGAAAACGGAATATCCACATGAATCTGTCATTGGAATTTTTGGTTTTCAAACAGGTGTCAAGAACATAGGCAGGATCATCAAAACGGATAAAATCAAAATGCCAGACTTGCCAATACACAGTCACAATGGCAATCATCAGCGCGAAAACACCCCAAACAGAGTGTCGTGCGTTCAGTAAATATCCCTGCGTATTATTAAAAAGGTTGTTCATGTAATCCTGTTCAACTATGCCTCTGCCACTTTCGGCCTGTCTATGATAAAACGTAAAAAAGGTTTACCGATTACTTCTTTTTCTTTAAAGCCGGAGGCTTTGCAAAACGCCGGATTAATTTTTACGATTTTATCTTCAAGAACCAGTACCATCGGATCATCGGCTGTTTCGAAGATCTGTTTGAAAATGTCATCCATATTTCCCCATTTTTAAAATTCTTCTATCACTTCCCCTTTTTTTACAAAAAAATCAACAAATGCATGTGAGTTTTCGCACGCTGTAACTGCTGACCGGATTCTGTCAAACACCGGATCATCCTCTCCAAGGATTTCCCTGGCTTTTTGCAACAGGGCATAGCTGTTTTGTAAATAATCGGTCAGGTCACCTAAAATCTCCTTTCGTTTTTGATGTTTTTCCTTTTCCCGAATGATGATCGGCAATAGCCTCTGAATAGAGTATTCCACAAGAACATCTCTGGGGGCATTGAATTTTTTGGAAACAGCATCCAGACAGGAGAGTGTTTTCCTGCTTAGAACATAGGTTTTTTGTATCCGGTCAGCAAATTGATTTTTGTTGCTGTGAATTTCGTGGGCAATCATACTCAGTGAAGCTGTATCATCCATCAATTGATCAAACAAGGATTTTTGTTTAATTCCCAGATGCGTCGATACAATGCTGATCGCATCAATGGCTTTGGAGGTTAGTTTAAACGTTGCTCTGACAGACTGTTTCCCCATGAGATCTGCTGTTGATGTTCCGGGTAATGATATTTCGATGGTCCAGCCATGACTTTTTTTTTCCATATATTGCACCTGTATTGAATTACTATTTAATTTTAAAAAATAAAAGTAATGATTAAAAAAATCATGAAAATATTATTGACATGATATAAATCATTCTTAACATATAAATCAAAGAAGAGAAATTATTTTTCACTTGGAAAATGAATAGTAACTTATAATAAAGAGGAGGAT
>PNOB01000243.1 GCA_013824585.1 Desulfobacterium sp.
AAAGAGAAACTGGAAAAAATTAAAATACTTGATTTTTCATTTAAAAGTAAGGAGTATAAGGGGAAAACCCTTATGCAATGCCGAAATTTGGCATTCGGCTATGATATGGACAGGCCTCTTTTCGATGATCTGAATATCCATATCCAGTCACGAGACAGGATCTGTATTGTCGGAAAAAATGGAAAAGGGAAAACAACTCTTCTGAGACTCCTCGCTAAGAAGCTCAGCCCTCTGAAGGGAGATGTTGTCTACAATCCGGGTGTAGAGCTGGGGTTGTTCGAGCAGACCAACATCAGCAGCCTGGATGATTCAAAAACAGTTGCTGAGGAAATCCTGTATACCCATCCAAGTGTTGATCTTCAGATTGCACGGAATATCAGTGGTGCCATGATGTTTCAAGGGGATGATGCCCTGAAAAAAATCAGCGTTCTTTCCGGTGGTGAGAAGAGCCGTGTAATGCTTGGCAAGCTTCTGGTTACCCCGGTCAATTTTTTATTGCTGGATGAGCCTACCAATCATCTGGATATGGAATCTTGTGATGCGCTGCTGGCGGCAATTGATGCATTTCAGGGGGCTGTCATCATGGTTACTCACAATGAGATGTTTCTTCATGCCCTTGCCGAGAAATTGATTGTTTTTCAGCAGGATGGTGCATTGCTTTTTGATGGGACCTATCAGGAATTTCTTGAAAAAAGAGGCTGGGTGGATGAGATGGAAAATAACAAGATTTTCCTGGAGAAGGATACGGAAACCATTCCATCAGAACGGTTAACCAAAAAAGAGATCCGGCGAAGAAGATCTGAAATCATCCAAAAGAGGGCCAGAAATACCAAACCCATTGAAAATCGGATTCAATGGGTTGAAAATCAGATTGAACAAAACGAGAAAGATTTGGAACAGCATACCCATTTGATGCAGGAGGCTTCTCTGGCGGGGGATGGGGGAAAAATTGCATCCATATCCAAACAGATCCATCAGTTTCACTCTAAGATCGATCATTTTTTTGACGAACTTGAGAAACTCACCGAACAATTAGAAGAAGAGAATTCTCCTTTTAATCAGGAACTGGAAAGACTGGATCAGATGGAAATCTAGTTTTTTTTATGATTGAAAAGGATTTAATATCGAAACGGATTTGACAGGAGCCCCTGATTGGGGTTATACAACACAAGAAAAGAGTAACCTATTGATCGGAAACAGAATAAAAAGTCAATTGGCATTTCAATAACAGAACTCATGAAAGAAAAAAACAATATCCAACTGATCTGGGGGATCCTGCTAATATTGGCGGGAGTAGGCGTTTTTTTCCGGATTCCGCAGGTTATACCGAAATTGCAGCAGATTCAGTATTTTTCATCCGGGTTGTTTTTTATTCGTTTTTGTTTTTATTTGATAGGGGCATTGCTCGTGGCCGGGGGAGGGAAGAAAGTGATTGCCTTCTTTCAAAAACCGAAAATGGATACGTAAAGAGTATAAGCTTTTGACATCACTCGAATAAAAAGTTGAATGAAACGAGGTTTTGATAATGGCAACGGATACGGTTCAACAAGATAGTCCAAGTGTTCAGAGTCTTCGATCCGAGGTGGAATTTCAGGTAAAATCCCAGGACCTGAATAAAAAGATTTTTGCAGCCGCCAATCTTGATGAAATCCTGATTGATTTAAAGGATGACATTATGGGACTTTTTGAAGCAGAACGGCTGACAATTTACTATGTTGATGGGATCAAACGCGAACTGGTATCACGGTTTAAATCCGGTAATGAAATCGAGGAAATTCGTGTGCCTTTGTCTCCCAAGAGCATTGCCGGATACTCAGCGTATAAACAGAAACTTGTCAATATCAGAGATGTTTATGATCCATCTGAATTAAAGGTTATTGATCCGATTCTCAATTTTGACCGGAGTTGGGATGAGAAAACCGGTCTCAGAACAACACAAGTTCTGGTTGCACCGATTATATTCAAGAAATTGTTATTGGGTGCAATCCAACTGATCAATCGTAAAAAGGGCAGCGGGTTCACAGCAACGGATGAGAAAAATATTCTGGAACTGGCGGAAACCCTAGGGATTGGCCTGTACAATCAGAAACGGATGGCTACCGGAAAGACCGGTCGAAAGACAAAATATGATTATCTGCTTGAAAATCATATTCTTACTCAGAAAGAACTCAAGAAGGTTGTTGTTGAATCCAGGGAAAGAAAAGAACCCCCTGAAACCATCATGATGAAAGATTACAAGGTTCAAAAGAGTGATATCGGTGAATCATTAAGCCGGTATTTTGATGTTCCTTTTATTATTTTCAATAAAAATGCGCCAATTCCGGGAGAGCTTCTTGCTGGTGTAAAGGTTCCCTTTATGAAAAATAATTTCTGGGTTCCTTTACGGGTGGATCCGGATGAGTGTGTCGTTATCGCCATTGATGACCCCCATGATCTTCAAAAAAGCGGTGAGATCAAATCTCTTTTTCCAGGCCGTAAAATTAAATTCAATATCGCTTTTCGTGAAGATATCCTTGAGTATATCACCCTGTTTACACATGATGAAAAGGAGCTCGCATCCATTGATGAGATTCTATCGCAGTTGCGGGATGAGGAGCATGAGGTTGATGAGGATGTATCCGGCCTTGATGAAGAGTCCAGTGCGGTTGTTCAACTCGTGAATAAGATTATTCTGGATGCCAATGCAAGGGGAGCATCTGATATTCATATTGAGCCCTATCCGGGAAAAAATAATACACAGGTTCGGATTCGGGTTGATGGTGCCTGTACATTATACCAGACCATTCCATTCCAGTATAAGGCGGCCGTGGTGTCCAGGATAAAAATTATGTCTGATCTGGATATCGCAGAGCGTCGTAAACCCCAGGATGGAAAGATCAAGTTTAAAAAGTATGGAGGACTTGATATTGAACTTCGTGTCGCCACCATACCGACACAGGGAGGGCTTGAAGATGTTGTTATGCGTATTCTCGCAGCCGGAGAGCCTATTCCATTGGAAAAAATGGGATTTTCAAAAAATAATTTTGAAAATTTTGTCAGTGTGGTTACCAAACCATATGGGATTATTTTTGTATGTGGGCCTACCGGTTCCGGCAAAACAACTACCTTGCATTCCGCACTTGGGTATATCAATAAAACCGAAACCAAAATTTGGACCGCAGAGGATCCGGTTGAAATTACCCAGAAGGGTCTCCGGCAGGTGCAGGTAAAGCCCAAGATCGGGTTTGATTTTGCCGCAGCCATGAGGGCGTTTCTCCGTGCTGACCCGGACGTCATTATGGTCGGCGAAATGCGTGACAAGGAAACCACCCATATTGGTATTGAAGCATCTTTAACCGGCCACCTTGTATTTTCCACATTGCACACAAACAGTGCTCCGGAAAGTATTACACGTCTGTTGGACATGGGCATGGACCCGTTTAATTTTGCTGATGCAATTTTATGCATTCTTGCTCAGCGTCTGGTTCGGACCCTGTGTAAAAGCTGCAAGGTGTCTTATCATCCAACCCAGGCGGAATTTGATGAGCTGGTCAGGGAGTATGGGTCACCTGAAAATTTTGAAAGGATTGGAATCAAGTATACCGAGGAGTTAACCTTGTATAGACCGGAAGGCTGTACTATATGCAGCAATACCGGATATCGAGGCAGAATGGGGCTTCATGAACTTTTAATGGGAACGGATGAAATGAAAAAGCTGGTACAGATGAGTGCCCCCATGGAAGAAATCCGTAACCAGGCAATCGCTGATGGAATGAGAACCCTGAAACAGGATGGGATTGAAAAAATATTTCAGGGACACACCAACCTGCTGCAGGTACGGAAGGTTTGTATTAAATAGGTGGCCGGTTTGCCCGTTAGCCGGTTTGTCGGTTAGCCGGTTTGCCGGTTAGCCGGGAAACGGGCCAACGGGCCAACCGGCCAACGCTGTATCACGTATGATCAAACACATATCCAACCGACCGGAGACTTTTGAAATAAACCGGTTGTTTGGGATTTTCTTCAAAATACTTTCTGAGGCGCACAATAAAGTTGTCAATTGTACGGGTTGATGTTACACCCGTGTATCCCCACCCGATTTCAAGTAATTTTTTTCTGGACAGAGGCTTCCCTTTATTGACAATAAAAAGTTTTAAAAGCTTGATCTCCTGTTCGGTTAATATGACTTCAGAGCCTTTGCAAAAAGCGATCGATCTCTGAAAATCAATTTTATTGGTACCAAATTCATAGATTGCAGGGATAGAGAAGCCATTCGTTTTTTCAGGTTGGGTACTCTGCTTATACAAGGATACCCGTTTCAGCATACGATCGATCCGGAGAAGGAACTCTTCAAGCTCAAATGGTTTGGTCATGTAATCATCAACGCCATAAGAGAGGCCTTTTACCTTGTCATCAATGGTGGTTTTCGCAGACAGAATGAGTATCGGGATCTGCTCATCTTCAAGGCGGATATTTTGCAGCACGGATAAACCATCAATCCCCGGGAGCATGATATCGAGGACGATGAGATCCGGGTTCCAATCTCGCCAGAGTCGAATCGCCGATGTCCCGTTATTCGCAATCATGGCATCATGGCCTTGAAGGGAAATATTGAGTTTAAGCCCTTCTGCAATATGTTGTTCATCTTCGACGATGAGGATCTTTTTTTTCAGAATCGGTTGCATTTTTTTCCCTTACGGATTGGATTATTTTTCATACGGAAGCGAAACAATAAATGTCGTTCCTTTTCCTTTTCCTTGACTTGTTGCTGAGATTTTTCCTTTGTGTATTTTCACAATGTGCTGGGCAAGATTCAATCCAATGCCACTACCCTTGGCAGACATGTTTTCCGGATTGCCAACCTGATAAAATTTTTTGAATATTTTTTTGATATCTTTTTTTTCCAGCCCGATCCCATTGTCGGACAGATGAATTTCCAGGTATTTTTTTGTTTTTTTAAAATCAATTTCAATAGTCGGTGTCTCTGAATCGTTATATTTAATTGCATTGGTCAGAAAATTCATCAGTAACATTTCAAACAGGGAAAGGTCGATGAAGTAAAGGACCGGTTCTTCCAGTTGATTGTTGATATGAATCCTGCAATTTTGAAACAGGTGTTTGTTATTCTCATAAAATTTTTGTGTTACATGAACCAGTTCAGACTCGACAAATTCACCCTTATAGCTTTTGCTTTCGAGCTTTGCGATATTTAATATACTATTGATATTTTCTGATAACCGGCTGACATCGATCAGCATATATCGAATATATTTTTGACGTTCATCATTGGTAAGTTCGTACTTTAAAAACGTTTCAAGGTAAAGCTTGATTGAGGTTACCGGGGTTTTTAACTCATGGGTAAAGTTGTTAATGAAATTGTTTTGCAGCCTGTAAAGCTGATAGGTCTTTTGGTGGTAAATAAAAATTAATAAGATCCCCATCAATATTATACCAACCAGGATGGAGAGAACCATAATAACAACCCAGGTCTGGGATGCAAGTACTTGATTCGGATCGAGTTTGAATTTTTCAACAAGGTCGTTTAACCCTTGGCTGGCTTCAACATACCAGTAGATATAAAGGAAAAGAGATAATCCAAGTGCTATGATCGACAAAATAAAAATAAAAATCGGGTGGAATATCCATTTTGACTGGGTCATAAAAAAAAATTATAACAACCGTTCTTTCATGTCAACTTGAGTTATGGGTATTGACACATAACTGGTAATAATTTAAAATAGAGTCTCCAAACTGATGGATCGTTTGTGTCTTACAACGATATCTTATCGTCTGATGTGAAATAAAAAGACAAATCCCCTGAATTTAAAATTTCAATATGTTATTGCTGATTATTTAATTCCAGGGCAGACGCGTCTGATAAAAAAACCAAACAACAGGAACCTGAAAAATTATGGAAAATACAAATTATAACGATATCTTCTTGGAAGAGGAAAAGGAAATATTGCAGGAGATCATGAACATCGCTTTTGGAAATGCTACTGCAGATCTTGCTGGTGTGATCGATATTTATGTGGTTTTAAGCGTTCCGAAAATACAGGTGATCAATATTGGAAACCTTCCGGAATATTTACGGGATACGCTGAACGCATCCGGAAAAACCAGGATCGTCGATCAGCGGTTCTGGGGTGATTTTAATGGCTCTGGTTTTCTGGTTTTTCCGACAGGTGCGGGCGATGATTTGATCTCCCTGTTGGAGGACAAAAGGCTTGAGGATCTCCATTCAAAATCCGAAGAACTGATTGAACAGGAGGTTTTGACTGAAATTGGCAATATCCTGATCGGTGCATGTGTCGGAAAAATGTCAGAGTTGTTAAATACATTTGTAACCTATTCTCCCCCACGTGTAATGACGGAAAATGAGAGCGAATGTAAGCACCTTGTGGAACAATTTGATAAGGATCAGCCTGCAATTGTAATGAAAACCGTATTTAAATTTAAGCAAAAAGATGTGAATGGGTTTTTATTAATCTTGACGAACCAGGAGTCCATCGCGTGGCTCCGTAAATCATTACA
>PNOB01000244.1 GCA_013824585.1 Desulfobacterium sp.
TGATTATGGGGGAAAAAGTAAAAAATTTATATTATGATGCACACCTTGTTGCAGCATCCATTCGGCTGTTCGAACATCAGAATCATACACCGCCTTCAATTGAAGATATAAGTCGGATGCTTTCCTTTTCAACAGAGCAGGGCTCTTTGCTGTGCAAAAAAATGAAAGATAGAAACATCATTGACATTATTGAAGGGGGATTTGGAACAAAGCTTTATTTGCTCAATCATCTTTTGATTGAAGAGATTAAACAGGAAGAGCCGGAGAGCAGCATTGCTTCAGAAGTAAAAAAATTTCAGGAATCTCAGAAAATGAATGAACAGAAATTCCAGGCCATTCGCGATGAGCATAAAAAGAAACAACAGGATCTTTTTGCCAAGTTGAACGATCAGTTGAAAAAAAGCCTTGAAAAATAAGATGTCAAATTGAATTGTTTTTTTGGTTCAGACCGTCGTTGAATTTTTTTTCTGCATACCAGTTGATCTGTCGACAGATTCCTCTGATAATGCTCACTTCCTTGGCTTTTAATTCCAACCTTGAGAAAAAGGATCGGACATTATTCATCCAATGATCCGGGTTATGAGAATTCAAAAAACTGATTTTGGTCAGGATCTCCTGCAATTGGATATACATTTCATCCAGTTCGTGGCGGCTGGCCAGCCGTGGTATATGTATATGTGACAGGGTATCGGTTTTTTGAGCCGTAAAAAGTTCATAACAGATGACCATGACCGCCTGGGCAAGGTTCAGAGATGAAAAAGCCGCAGTGGGAATATTTACAAAACTATGGCAATACTGCAAATTTTCATTGGTTAGTCCCCGATCCTCCGGTCCGAAAAGAACAGCAATTTTATTTTGATCGGCCAGTGAGATGATTTTTTTTGCTATCTGCGACGGGTTGACCAGATTGTGGCGATGCTTTCCCAATCTTGCTGTTGTTCCGACTATGTAATGGAAAGGGGAAAGGGCTTCTTTGAGACTATTATATTGCTGAATACCCTCAACTGCATCAGCCAGAGAATGAGTTGCCATTTTAAGGATTTTATTCTTATCATAATCATCAGGCTCAATCACACAGAAATTTGTGATGCCCATATTGTATCCGGCTCTTACCGCAGCCCCGATATTTTCAGGATATCGAGGCCTGTATAACACAATGGTAATATTATTAAAATTTCTGTTTTCAGTCATCAGCTCATAATTTCAAAGCTGTTGAAGAAATAACCGATTTCAAAAGCTGCAGTTTCCGTAGCATCTGAACCATGTACAATATTTTTCTCGATATCGGTTGCAAAATCTTTTCTTATGGTTCCTTCAGCAGCTTCTTTGTAGTTTGTCGCTCCCATCAAATCCCTGTATTTTAAAATTACATTTTTGCCTTCCAGCACCATTACCACGACCGGACCGGATGTCATAAAGGCGGTCAGGCTGTTAAAAAAAGGTCTGTCTTTATGCACTGCATAAAACCCTTGGGCCTGTTTTGGGGTCATCTGAATCATTTTCATGGCAATGACTTTAATATGGTTTTCTTCAAGACGTTTTATAACCTCTCCAATCAGGCCACGGCTTACACCGTCTGGTTTTATAATTGACAGGGTTCTTTCCATTTTGTTTTTTTCCTTTCCCTATTTGGTTATTTCATAATTATTTTGATGGCCGTCAATACCAAATGTCAAATAGCAAGTCAATAAAGGTTTTCTTTACAATTATCTGCATTTTCGATAGGGTATCTTCCAGTTGAAAGAGAACAAACTTTGGAACCTTTAGCATATTGATGAGGAATTGAGAATGCCGATATATGAATTTTTTTGCGAGGAGTGCAACACAATATTCAATTTTTTTTCAAGATCAGTCAATACAAACAAAAAACCAATTTGTCCCAAATGTAAAAAGGTAACATTAAAACGACAAATGTCTGTTTTTTCGTTTACCGGAAATGCAAGTGAAGAAAATAGTATGGATGATTTGCCTGTGGATGAAAACAGGATGGAAAAGGCAATGCAGATGCTGGCCAGAGAAGCTGAGAATATTAATGAAGATGATCCAAAACAAGCGGCAAATCTGATGAGAAAACTGACGGAAATGACAGGGATGGAGCTAGGGTCCGGTATGGAGGAAGCGTTAACCCGTATGGAAAAAGGGGATGATCCGGAAACAATAGAAGCTGAAATGGGAGATCTGCTGGAAGGCGAGGATCCATTTGTCTTGTCCGGCAAAAAAGGCGGTTTCCAATCACATATACGGAAAGCACCCCTGAAAGATGATACCCTGTATGACTTATAAGTCCTGGAGAGAGTAATGAATCTATAAATCGTTAACCGAATCACAATTCAACAGAGTGATATAATGACCCTTGCGGTTGATGCAATGTTAAGAAAGGGAGCCTTTGGAGTCCTTTTGATCGTGTCCTTTTGATCATTGACAAAATCAATAACAATGACTAAAATTATCGACAGGAGTAATCAGTGGTTACAGACGACCCCATATCATCTGTAACTGATATTTTTTATACAGGAGGAAATTCAATGGTTGAAGTTACTGAAATGGCGACCAAACAGATCGCTGACTATTTCAAGGATAAAACAGTGATGCCGATTCGAATCTTTTTGAATGAAGGCGGGTGAGGCGGCCCAGCTCTAGCCATGGCTCTGGATGAGCCAAAAGATTCAGATAATGTTTATGATGTTGATGGATTTCAATATCTTGTCGATAAAGAGTTTTTGAAAAAAGCGACACCAATCAAAGTGGATTTTAAGGAAATGGGATTCAGCATCTCCTCCAGCATCGTACTTGGCGCAGGGTGTAAGAGCTGCGGAACAGGCACCTGCGGATAGAAACATCCGATTCATTCAATGCAATTCATGGGAACAATATTCATAACTCAAAATGGATATTGTTCCTTTTTTATGAGTTTCTCTTCAAGCATCTTCAATTGTATTCAAATCTTGTTTTGAAGTTTGTTGACCATATTGTAATGAAATGATAAACTCCTTTCAAATCCCAAAAAAATATGCCTCATTCTCAGCACTGACACCGGAAAGCGGATTGTAATCAGATTCGATAAGTCCTTTAACCAACATTTCCAGTCTTTCTGTGTTTACCCAGCCAGGTTCTATATTTTGGGATAGTTCCATTGAAAACCATTCACTTGATCCGCGGAGTATCGCATTAACCAGACATCCATAAATTGTGAATTAAGGATGTAAGATGAGTAATCCAAAAACCCCTGCCGCATGTATAAAAATATTGTATTTGTGTATCTGCGTTTTGTTTTTTTTCGGAGGTTATGGATGCAGCAAAGAGGATACTCCTGCTGATGACCGTTTTATCGGCTCTTGGCGCATAAAAAAGGGCAGGGGATATAAGGATTTGACATTCTTGGCAGACGGAACATGGCAATCAAAGGTTCGGAAGGAAGGCGGCCAGTCAGGCAAGGCTAAAGCAAAGGATGAAGAATTTTCAGGTACATGGGTAGTTGCGGATGGCTTTTTAAATATGACGGCTACCCAAGCAAAGGTTGGAAACGAATGGATTATTGGGGAGAAAATTACTTTTACAATTATCGAGATCACTGGATCGAACATGCAGATCAAGAAACCCGATGGTACAATTGAAACCTGGGCGAAAATAATAAAGCAGCAAGCAGAAGGAAAAGAAAGACCTGCAAAGATTTTGTCCATAAAGCCCTTTGTCGTGAATTTAAGCAAGGAAAAGCCTGTTAGCAAAGACCGGTATCTCTGTATAGAATTAAAACTTGTCTTAAAGCCAAGTGAGGAAAAGGTGATTGCTCCAAGTGAGGAAAAGGTGGATGCTCCAAGTGAGAAAAAGGTGGATGCTCCTTTGCCCAATTTACATCCCAAGGTGAAAGAAGCGATGATTTTTCATTTAAGCTCGCTGACCTATTCTGAAATCAATACAATGGACAAATTGAGCGCCGTTAGAAATATGCTTTTGCAAATCATTAATCCCTATGCAAAAGGTCAGATTGAGAGCATCTCAATCCAGAACATCACAGTCACATCTCAGTGGAAAAGTGTTGAAGCATTTTTCAGTCACTATGAAGAAATTCCAGCTGAAACAAAGGGGGAAAATGCAAAAAAAACCGAAGAAGGTGGTGGACATTAATTCCATTCCATCCTGACTTTACAGAATAACCACTCTATCATATCCACATTGTGTTTTTTAATTATCTCTGTTTGAAACTCATTCCTTTTCAATACATTTTTCAAAGTATTTCATTTTTTTTCATCACGCTTTGAAATTGACAATACAACGATAGCAAAATAGTATAGATCTGATCCAGAAATGGCAATCTCACCTGAATTCGGTTTTTTACATTCAGGTTTTCGTCAGAATGTCAGGACTTGGATTTTTTATGGGAACATTAAAAACATGATTGGAAATGTCTGTGGAGAAAGGGTTTAGCCACAAGGGTATAATAAAATTCCTATTTAAAATCATAAACCGGATTATCTTATTTTTATCCCTTCTTTACCTTACATTGTATCTGCCTTTTTCACTGATTTTATACCTTCCGGGGTGGTACAGAATCAGTTGTAACTGGCATTCACGTTGTGAAAAAATGGGTTATGAAAGAATTGATACAGGTATACAAGAGCTGAGTCGATTTTTCCGCCATCAGGGGGAGCTAACTTCCATATTCTGGACAGGTAAAGAAAAGGCACATCTTCTTGAAGTAAGGCTTATGGCGGATAGAATGTTTATTTTGTCCGTTTTTTCGCTTTGCGGTCTGATTCTCTGTTTTCATGCCAGATTGGTATCATATTTTGCCCTGGTAAATATGATTATCATTCTTTCCTTATTAACAATTCTGCCGGTATTTGGTGTTTTCTGGAGAGATGTTTTCCATCCCATCCTGTTTAAAAACCAGTTATGGTTGAACACCCGGTTTGATTTTTCTTATTATATTATGCCCAGAATGTTTTTCAAGATTACAACAGCTTTGTTGATCATTATATGCTCCGGGATCAATTTCCTGCTTTGGTATGGTTTGCGCCAAAGTTCAGTAAAATCAGGATGAGATCGGTTTTTCAGATCAAGCCAACATTGTCCATCATTTGCAGGAACAGCTTTTTTATGTTGAAAAAAAAAAATTAGCTGATAAATTTATTCGATCTACACAAACGATCGCTCATGGCTGGCGGAAAATGTTGAGCCAATTTCAAAAGTCTGTTGTTGTAGTTCCGGCGAAAACTAGAATACAGTATTTTCGGTTCTTTTATGGGCACTGACTTTCGCCGGTGTGACGCTTTATAATAGTTTTGAAATTGGCTCTGTTGTATAAAATCAAATGCCGGCTGTATGCATCATTTCTTCAAAAGCAAAATGAATAATGACATATAAGCTACCTTCCTTATTTCATAAGGATAGGTTTTGAATCTGTGTTTAACCAAAAAGCAGGATGATGGAAAAAAATAATTATGGATGATTCGATCTTGAGAAACGCATCCTTTACGCATAAACGTGCACTTGGCATCTGCCTTGGGGCATCAACCGTATCGGTTGCCCAGGTTGAGATACGTTCAGGCGGAAATGGGAATAATTCTGAAAAAGAAACAAGGATCACACATCATGCAGTGTATCCGCATGGTGGGAATCCTAAAAAAGCACTTCTTTCTGTATTTGATGATATTCAGCCGGATCAGTTTGATACCATAGCTGTAACCGGCCGAAAATTTCAGAGGTTTGTCAATCTGCCTGCTGTTTCTGAGCCGGAAGCTGTCGAGTATGCTTACCGCTTCCTGAAACCGCCCGGTGTTTCCTGTCCTGCTGTAGTTTCAGCAGGAGGAGAGACGTTCATGGTTTACATGCTGGATAAACAAGGACAGATTTCCAACGTGCTGACCGGGAATAAATGTGCTTCCGGAACCGGAGAGTTTTTTGTTCAGCAATTACGCAGAATGGATCTTACGTTGAATGAGATATCAGACTGGTCAGAAATTGAAAATCTGCACCATGTATCCGGACGGTGTTCTGTTTTCTGTAAGTCAGACTGTACACATGCCACCAATAAGGGTATTCCGAAAATCAAGGTCACTGCCGGTTTATGTAAAATGATGGCGGATAAGATCCTGGAGCTTTTAAAAAAAGTCAAGCGTGAAAATATCATGATCGCAGGAGGGACTGCGCTGAATCAAATGATGATCCGAAATCTAAAAAAAGAGATTCCGGGGATGATTGTCCCAAAAGAAGCACCCTATTTTGAAGCTCTCGGGACAGCGCTATGGGCTCTTGAAAACGGATCTATACCCTTTATCGGAACAGAAGGACTGCTAAAAACAGGAGCCAGGGTATTTGAGGCTCTTCCACCCCTGTCTGATTTTACGGACATGGTTTCCTTTAAAACCATTGAAAAAGCGACAGTCCGGAAAAATGATTTATGTCTTCTGGGTTTGGATGTTGGTTCAACAACAACCAAGGCTGTTCTTTTGCGAAAATCAGATAATGCAATGCTTGCTTCCAT
>PNOB01000245.1 GCA_013824585.1 Desulfobacterium sp.
CCGTGATGAAATTTCCCTGAACCGGGTGTGAGAGATGGTCTGCAAGGGTTTTTCAGCCAGATCACTCATGATTAAAGCAGCCACAAGACGTTTGGGCAGATATTCCGCCAGTACGGTTTTCAACTTCTGCTGAGGATGCTGCTTCTTTGCCTTTAGTTCATCCACCAGATCCAAGTCCGGCAGCAGATTGATGGTCAGCTCGTCACCGGGCTGCCAGTATGAGGATATTTGCAGGACAGCTGGTCCGCTCAGGCCCCGGTGCGTAAATAAAATATTTCCCCGGAAACTCTGCCCCTGGTTGCTGATCACTGCATCAATGGAAATACCGGATAAGGCAGCCAGTTTTTCTTTATCCTTTGGTTGAAGCGTAAAAGGCACCAGGCCCGCATGTGGAGGCCATACCTTGATATGGAACTGTTTCGCAATTTCATATCCCAGCGGGCTCGCCCCTGTTGACGGTATGGAGAGTCCGCCGGTCGCGACAACCAAGGAGTTGCAGGAAAAATTGCCCTGATCTGTATAGACCGTAAAGCAATGATCCCCTTCCGGTTCAATCTTCTCCATTTTTGTACTCAGTTTGAAAGAGACCCCGGCATCTTGGCATTCGGATAACAGCAGATCTAAAATTTCGCGGGAACTCCCGGTACAGAAGAGTTGCCCCTGCTCCCTCTGGCTGAATGCAACGTGATGCTTCTTCAATAATGCCAGAAAATCCATCTGGGTATATTGGCTGAGGGCCGACTTGCAGAAATGCGGATTATGAGAAATGTAGTTGCCCGCTTGGATATGGTAATTTGTGAAATTACAGCGGCCGCCGCCGGATATCAGAAGTTTCTGCCCTGGATTTTTGGCATGATCAATGACCAGCACCCTGCGTTTACGCTTGCCGGCTTCCATTGCACACATCAGCCCGGATGCACCGGCTCCGATAATGATGACATCTTTTTGTTCAGGATTGGATGCAGAAAGCATGGAGGTTCAGCATATGTGAAGGGAAGGTGTGCATGAAAGCAGCCCTTCACATTTTGCCCTTTCATTGAGGAAATGCTTACGCCTTCCCGGAATCATATCCGGGAAGGCCAGATTTTTTTCCGGATTTAAAACAGTTTGAAATCCGTCTTGAGATCGAGTGATACAAGGAACTGGGACTCTGTATATTTCTCCGGATATTTCTCCAGAGTTTCATTATACTCATTGGAATCAAAATAAAACCATTTATGCTTGGCGGATATTGCCAGGAGCGAGTTCAGCTTGAAGGAAAGCGCATTGGTAATTTCAGCACGAAACTGGCGATTGTCCAATTCATCCTGCTTAAAGCCATAGAATGAATCCAAATTGAAAATATAGGTGATGTCTTTCCACAGTTCGATTCTGGAATCCGCAAGACCTTCAAAACCCGCAAAAAGATCTTTCGCAGGATCCTTGGTCTGTTTTTCAAAACCAAGACCCAGTTTGCCGTTCAGGTATCGGGTCTCAAACAAGGCGCCCGCGGTTTCCCGGAACATCAGCGGTCTCAGATCTTCGTCCGTGTCTTGTGATCTGACCTCCTGAACTACCGTGTCTACTTGTGATTTTTGATACGGTTTTATATTCGGATGCATGTTGTAGGTATAAAGCAGCGTTCCCCGAAGCAGATTCTGCAGATAATCTTCATCCTTGCTGATAAAATAAACATAAGGTGTCAGAACCAGTTTGTGATACCGGTTATAGATCGTGAAATCAATTTTATCTTCAATTCCCCATTTGGTATAAGAAGTCCTTGGTTTGCCGGGGGGCACACTATCTCTTTCATCACGGGATACCTCGGACTGATCCAGGAAATTAGACAAAGACAGGTCAATCGTCATTCCGATCCGGCGGTCCAGATACTCGAAGTCATTTTTGGCGATCACCTGTTCTGTTTTCAGGTCTGAACTGATCACTTCAGAAATGGAATTCCATGTATTTTTGTAGCTGATCTCCCTGCCGGACTGTTTTGCAATCCTGTCATATACCGGCTGGGTTGAACAGATCAGGTAATCCCTTTTGTCATCAATGGGATAGCCCTGTATCTGATCCTTGTCGATTCCTGCGGTCACAAGGTTTTTCTGATCGGTTACTGCTTTTTTCAGTTCCTTGCCGGTAATTCTGTAAGTGAAAAGGGGAAAATCATCATTCACAATGGCAAGGATATCCGAATAGGTCACTCTTCCGGAAAGCTCTTCGGACGATATTGCTTTTTGATCCAGCATAACAACCTCAACCCCATAACGGTGACGAAGGAGTTCCGCTGTCTGCTTGCCATTCACAGGCACCTGTCCGGGAATATTCTCAACCAGGGTCTGATCCCCTTCCGAAGCAAATTGCGATTTCCAGAGTTTCAGCCGTTTGACAAAATCATTGTAGCTTTGCGTATAAGCCACCTTATCCGCCTTGGGAATAGTCGTCTTTAAGGTGTTGACCTCCAGCTTCTCCCCAGCGGTCATCGTCAGGGTATAGTATCCTTCTGGCTGGGTCAGGGTGACCAACGATCGTCCGGATTCGATATCCACCCTGGAGGCTTTGGAAGTGAACAACTGCCCCTCGGAGTCACCGCCGCTGATGCAGAGCGAAATATCTTTATGCTTTTCCATGAGATCGAGATTTTCCTGATAAGAAAGCCCGGATAGAACAACAATGAAATCAGTTCCCTCCACCCGGAGCTTATCAATGGTTATGGTCAGGACATCATGGATATTGGCAAAATTGGCATCAAAAAGCTGCTTCTCTGCAACGTCCAGAAAACCTCTTGGAGAAGTGATCCCGATAAAAGCGAATTTTTTTCCTTTAATGGTGGATGTAAAATAAGGCTGAAAAACAGTCTGGCCATTTTTTTCAATATTGGCGGACAGCAAGGTTGTCTTCCGGTTTTGAGTCAGAAATTCAAGGTTCCCCAGGCCGATATTCAAATCGTTTGAAGACACCAGCGTAGCTGAAAAACCAAAGTAACCCAGGAAGTCCATTGTTATGGACCCATGGGAAAACTTGGAAAGCAAGCCGGGATAAAAGGCATTGCCAAGATCGAGCATGAGGTCGGCGGATTTTTTCTCCTGTTCCTGGATCAAGGCCTGGGCCATCACCAGCATGGGATCTTCCTTGTCCTGATTTTTTTCCGTAGTAGTAAAATTTCCGTTCAGATTGGAGGTAAGAAGGAGTGTGACGGTTTGATCCAAAGGAGTGGCCAGAGTCACTGCCGGAAGCCATAACAGCAATCCGGCAATCAAAAGAATTCTTGTTTTAATCATTTCTAAAATACGGTTCATCATAAATCTCTTTTTTCCTATCACTTATTGTTTTGGCGCCGGTTGCACTGGTTCCGGTGCTGACTGGGCTTCTGCATCCGGGTTTTTGACCGGGGCTTTATATTCATCAATTATTTTCTGCATGGTTCCAATCGTGGCCTGTTGTTCGTCAATCGTTTTCTGCATGGTTTTGATCATGGCCTGTCGTTCGTCCATTGTTTTCTGCATAGTTCCGATCGTGGTCTGTCGTTCGTCAATTGCTTTCTGCATGGTTTTGATCGTGGCCTGTCGTTCATCCATTGTTTTCTGCATGGTTCCGATCATGGCCTGTCGTTCATCAAGTATTTTCTGCATGGTTCCAACCATAGCCTGTCGTTCATCAACTGTTTTCTGAAGGCTTTCCATCTTTGTCTGACCATCGGCAACGGTCTTTTGCAGGCTTTGAATCAAACCATTGGCTTTGATCAGGGAATCATTCAGGGATGCCAGCTTGGCTTCTTTTTCCGCCAGATTCTTTGTCATGATATTCAAACGGTTTTCATATTCCTGCGATTTCTGCGCAAAGGCGGATTGCAATGCCTGCCGCTCTTCTGTAAACGCATCCTTCTGTTTTTTCAATTCCTGATCGAACCGGACCGTTTCTCTGGCAAGCTTGTCCAGGGTCGCTGTATTCAGGTCCGTCAACTCCTGAATTTTTGCATTGCTCTGTTCTTCAAAAGCTTTGTACTGGCCTTCCAGGGTCACGTATTTCTGGTTCATCATCGCCATGTCGGTTTCATACTTTTGATTCAATTCAGCAAGATCACCCTTTAATCCTCCGATTTCCTTCTTTTGCTGTTCGATGTCGGCCCTGCAAGCTCGATTTTCCTCTTTAAATACCTCGTTTTCACGAATTGCCAGACTCAGATTATTCTTCATCAGATGGTATTCTGCCTTGAGTTGTTCGTCGGTCTTGGGTTCTTCCATATTCTTCGGAGCATTGATACTGGGAAAGGACGCACAAGAGATGGCAACCATCCAAACAATCGATAATATCCAAATTTTTTTCATCTTTTTATCATCTCAATCTATAATGATTATCTTTTTTCCTGGTGGTTTACAATCCGGTAATCATACCCGAAAAACAATATAACAATTTGTTTTATAAATTGTTCTCAACCATGGAGACCTATAAAAGCCAATTTTGCAGCGGAGACTATGCCGAAAAAGAGCCTGCGTGTCAATAAACATTTGTTTATAGGGTTACGGCATTATCTGTCCGCCGCTTCCAGACTTGTAATCAACTTGCGGATTTCGATATCAATTTTCGGCAGGGCGATTTCCGGAGTTTCAACATCAATGTCATGGATGTGCCAGTAGGTGATCTTCTCAGCCCATCCGGGGAATAATTGTTTCATCATGTCAAGATGTTCAGCCTTTTTCAAGGCAATGGTAAGATCTGCTCTTTCAAAATCCTTTTCTTCCAGTTGAATTGGATAACGATGGTCTATCCCTGTTCTGATCCCGATATTTTCCAACCGGTTTGTGACTACATCATATATTGGTCCAGGATTATTGTGCTGCGAAGCAAGGATTCCGCGGGAATCCGCCTTCCAGTTCAATCCATATACACCGGCAAAATGGTTGAACAGCAGTTCGGAATAGCGGCTCCGGTAATAGTTTGCCGTACAGAAAAAAAGAATCGTTTTTTGCATAAAGCCCTGTATATTCGAATAAAAACCCTTGGATAAAAAATTTCATTTTTTCCCAGGCTTTGAGAATATGTGAAGGAAAACTTTGTGTCAATAACTGTTTCTACCTATGAAACAACTCATTGACACACGGATTTGATTCAGATTATATTGTTTCAAAAATCAATTTACAGTAATGAAAAAGCCAAACACCGAGTGATCGGTTGACGGAAAGCCACGGATCTTTTGTAAAAGATAGCCGGGTTGCCAAATGATGGTAGCCCGGCTTTCTTGCTTTTAAAACGCTGATAATCAATATGGAACACTTTTACATAGGTGACAACAATGAAAATCAGAAAAAGCACACCAATCTACCTTATTTTAATTCTTAATTTACTTTTCCCCAATTTCATTTTCGCTCAGGATCGCTTGGCTGTTATGAACCTTAAAGCAAGTGGCGATATCAAGCAGGAACTTGGCGATACGATTTCAGAAGAAATCAGAAACCAGATCCACAAGCTTGGCATTTATGAGGTCGTCAGCCAGGAGGACATTAACGAATTGGCCCAACGCACTGCAACCCTCCAGAAAATTGGATGTGAGGAAGATAACCAGTGTCTGATCCTTTTTGGTAACAAACTCAACTCACGATTCATGGTAGCCGGCTCTTTGGCAAAACTGAAAGATAAATATCATCTGGCTGTGAGATTACTGGATACAGTCGGTGAAGAATCTGGTGCAAAAGCCCGGGAAAGTCGAACATGCTCCTGTTCAAAGGACGAACTATTGCAAGTCGGGCGGGTATTGGCGGTACAGATGATCTACAATTACTATAAAGGAAATCCTCCTGGAAAAAATGCCTCATCCATTGTTCTGGATATGCATAAAACAAAAGTGAAAAGTCTGGAGACCGTCCTTGAGCAAACCAGAGAAGACAATATTATTGAGGAAGATCGAGGCTTTATTTCCAGATATAAATGGTGGATTCTGGGTGGTCTGGTGGTTGTTGCCGGGGGTGCTGCCGCCTCGGGTGGTGGTGGTGGAGGCGGTGGCAGTACTGAACAACAGCCTGCCTCAAACACCGAAACCGGCCCTGTGGCTGTAGCCTGGTAAATAAAGGGGGATTATGAAAACATCAAAAAAAATAAATCCGGTCTTCCTTTTCATTATATCTATTCATTTTTTGCTGACCTCCTGTAGCAATGACCCTGAACGTTCTAATAATATATCCATACATGGTAATCAGGAAACCGGCCCCCTGGCAATTACACTCAACTGGAAGGGTGCTGATAATACAGATATCCAGGATGGCGCAGTACGTCAGGCCAGTGCAGTGGTGTTACATGAAAACGGAACCATCGATTGTCAGGGTAGCAATCTCACAACAATTTATATAAGTATCTATGACCAGAGCAATAACGCGTTTATAACCGATAACGGCCAGGGCTGGAACTGTGAAGATCATCAAGGCGTTATCCTGGAGGTTTCTTCCGGAACCGGCCGCAAGATTGTCTGTCTGGGGAAAGACGGCAACGGCAATGTAATGTACCGGGG
>PNOB01000246.1 GCA_013824585.1 Desulfobacterium sp.
AGATTGTGATCAATATCATATTTAAAATACTTAAAATCATTATCAATTTGAAATTTAATCTGCAATTATTATGTTAGACTTTTAAATACAGGTAAAAATAAAAGTCCAATACAGTATTTTGAAATAAAAATATAGAACAACCATTAAAAAACTTGACTAATTAATAGTATGACTGTATTATTGAAGAAAAATCAGGATTGGATAAATCATGATCCGGAGGCAACGAGAAACTGTGGGGGATTACATGGCAGGTCTGGAAAAGACAGAGGCACGGAAAATAAAAATTCTGGAAGGTGCAGCAAAAGTGTTTTCAAAAAAAGGATTCCAGGATGCAACAATTTCAGAAATTGCCAAGACATCCAGAACATCGGAAGCCTCTATCTATGATTATTATACAACCAAAGAAAATCTGCTTTTTTCCATACCTCTGGAATTGATGAGACAACTGTATGAGGTTATGGAATATCATTTAAAATTGATCCGGGGAAGCATCAACAAGGTTTATGCAGTGATGAATATTCAGCTTTTGTTCTATCAGGAACATCCTGAATTCACTGCAGTCCTGCTGCTGATACTCAAACACAATCGTAAATTTATTGATACGGAGAGCCATAAAGAAATTCGGAAAAACCTTCGGATTTTTGATCAAATCATCGAAGAAGGGATCCAATCCGGGGAGTTTCGGCAGAACATTAACCCATATTATGTGCGATCAATATTCATTGGTACAATGGAGCATATTGTGATCAACTGGCTGATGGTCGGAAATCCGAAAAATTTGACGGATGCTTCGGATCAATTGTTCGATATGTGCGTGAGGCTTTTACAGAAAGATGAAAAAATACCGGTTTGTTCATTTATGGCGGATCATCAACATGGTGCAGGGGTTCAAGAGGTAAAGCCTGAATCATAACCAGGATCGGTATCGGCCGTAAAAACATTCCTGAAGCATACAGGGTGAGAGGATACGAAGGTTTTCAGAAACAGTTGGATAAAATGAAATCATTAAATATGAGGTAGTCGATTATGTATGTCATTGAGAGCAAAATCGATAAAAAATCAGATCAGTTTAAAAAAAATTATGAGGCGATGGAAGCTCTGGTCGAGGATTTACAGAAAGAGTTGAAGATTGCCATGGAAAGCCGATCGGGAAAGGCACTCCAGCGATTGGAAGAATCCGGAAAGCTTCCGGTGAAAAAAAAGATGGAATTGCTTTTGGATAAAAACACACCTTTTTTGGAAATAGCGCCTCTTGCTGCAAGGGGGTTGTATGATAAAAAAGTGCATAAGGCGGGTTTTGTCTCTGGAATCGGGATGGTAGAAGGAAGAGAAGTTTTAATTACCATCAATGATTCAACCATCAAGGGTGGATCTGCCTATCCCCTTTCCGTGAAAAAAAGTTTACGGATTCAGACAATCGCCATGGAAAACCGTCTCCCCATAATTTCTTTGATTGATTCAGCAGGTGCTTATCTTCCCATGCAGTCTGAGATTTTTCCGGATTACCAGATGGGGGGCAGAACTTTTTATAACCAGGCCATGATGTCCAAAATGGGTATTCCGCAGATCGCCGCGGTAATGGGTCTTTGCACTGCAGGTGGTGCATATGGTGTTGCTATGTGTGATGATATTGTTCATGTAAAAGGGCATGGGGCTATTTTCCTGGGTGGTCCTCCCCTGGTAAGAGCTGCCACCGGCGAAGAAGTAACGGCAGATGAACTTGGCGGCGCTTATCTTCACTGTCAGGAATCGGGCGTATCAGACTATATTGCAGAGAATGATGCAGATGCCATTTCCATGATACGCAAAATTGTAAAGAATCTTCCGGAAAATGAAAAGTCCCGTCTTTCCTTGATGAAACCGGAACCACCGATTTATGACTCCAAGGAAATTTATGGGATTGTAAGCCGTGATGTTGCCGTTCCGTATGATTGCAGAGAGATTATCGCGAGGATGGTTGACGGAAGCAGGTTCCTTGAATTCAAGGAACTTTACGGAACCACACTGGTTTGTGGGTGGGCGCATATCCATGGATATCCGGTCGGCATTCTGGGGAACAACGGAATTCTGTTTCCGGAAAGCGCATTAAAGGCAACTCAGTTTATCCAGCTTTGCGATAAACGAAAAATCCCTTTGCTTTTTTTACAGAATATCAATGGGTTTATCATTGGAAAGGCGTATGAGCAGGGCGGTATTACCAAAAACGGTCATAAAATGGTAAATGCCGTTTCCACTGCATCCGTACCTAAATTTACGGTGATTGTTGGAGCTTCTTTTGGCGCTGGTAACTATGCCATGTGCGGACGTGGGTATTCACCTCGTTTCCTATGGATGTGGCCCAATGCAAAAATCGGCGTCATGGGTGGGACTCAGGCTGCAGATGTTCTGATTACGATTACCGACGATCAGAATAAAAGGCTTGGCAAGCCGCCGTTGACCGAAGAAGAAAAACAGTTTTTAAAAAAGCCCATCGAAGATGCGGCAGAGAAAGAAGGGAATGCCTATTACAGTACGGCAAATCTTTGGGATGACGGAATTCTCGATCCCGCCAAAACAAGAGATACACTGGGGCTTTCAATATCAGCAGCCTTGAATGCGCCAATACGGGATGATGTGTACGGTCATGGCGTTTTCCGTATGTAGGTAATGATAACCAATGTCTTGAAAAGATGTAAGGGGATAGAAGAATGATCAAAAAGATACTGATTGCCAATCGTGGAGAAATTGCATGCAGGGTTATGACTACCTGCAAAGAGATGGGGATCGAATCAGTAGCTGTTTTTTCAGATGTGGATCAAAAAGCACTGCATGTGCTGATGGCAGACTATTCATATTGTCTCGGAGAATCTGAGCCATCGAAAAGCTATCTGAACATTGAAAAGATAATTGACGCTGCGAAACAAAGCGGTGCTGATGCAATTCATCCAGGTTATGGTTTTCTTGCAGAGAACGCAAGCTTCGCAGCTCGTTGCGAAGAAGAGGGGATCATTTTTATCGGCCCTCCTGCCAGAGTAATTTCCAATCTGGGCGATAAAACCATTGCCAGGCAGATTATGATTAAAGGAGGTGTTCCGGTAACACCGGGGATGACACAAACCGAACCCGATCCTCTGGTACTGGCCAGGGAGGCAGATAAAATCGGATATCCTGTTTTGATTAAAGCGGCTGCCGGAGGCGGTGGAAAAGGAATGCGCATCGTGAAACATCCTGGAGAGATGCAGGACGCTTGTGCTGCTGCCTCCAGTGAGGCTGTATCCGCCTTTGGGAATGGAGCAATTTATCTGGAAAAGTATATCGAAAAGCCACGGCATGTTGAATTTCAGATATTGGCGGATGCCTATGGGAATGTAATTCATCTGCTTGAGCGGGAGTGTTCCATTCAACGGAGGCACCAGAAAATTATTGAAGAGACTCCTTCTCCCGGGTTGACGCCATCCTTGCGTGAAGAAATGGGAAAAGCGGCTGTCGCAGCAGCAAAGGCATCCGGATATGTGAATGCCGGAACAATTGAATTTTTATTGGACAGGGAAGGGCGTTTTTATTTTTTGGAAGTAAATACCCGGCTTCAGGTGGAACATCCGATTACAGAAATGGTTACGGGAATTGATCTTGTCCGTCAGCAGATTGAGGTTGCATCCGGCAAGAGACTTGCTCTGACCCAGAAGGATGTTTTCGGGAGAGGTCACGCAATCGAATGCAGGGTTTATGCGGAAGATCCGGCAAGAGGTTTTTTCCCATCACCCGGGAAAATTCGATTTTTTCAGCAACCAACAGGCCCGGGAATACGAAATGATTGCGGTGTATATTCAGGGGTTGAGGTTCCGGTGGATTATGACCCGATAATTTCCAAGCTGGTCGCTTGTGCAGAGGATCGGGAGAAAGCCATTGCAAAAATGATTAAAGCCCTTGGTGAATACGTTATTTTAGGGGTTAAGACGCCTATACCTTTTTTAATTGATGTTTTGAAATCAGAACCATTTGCTGCCGGTGAAACCTATACCGATTTTATTGAGAAACATTTTGGAAATTGGACGCCTGGAGAAGGAGATATTGACATGGCTTTGATTTCTTATCTGATGAATGAAATATCCGGCAGGGATAAAACACAGTATCAATCGTCTATCTCACAGGAAGCATTATCACCGTGGAAAACACTTGGGAACTGGCGACTGTAAATGTCAATTTCAAGGATGGAGAATTGAAAATTGGAATATAATCTTATCATAAATGATAAAACCTTTCCGGTAACTCTGGATATTCAAGATGGAAAAAAATACGTCGTTTCTATTGGAGAAAAACAGTTTTCAGTTGAATTCGACAGGATCGGGGAGCATTTGCTTTCTCTTGATGTGAATGGTAAAAAAATTAATACCTACCTTGCAGATACTCCGGAGGGCAAAGAGATTTTTTTCAATGGCAAGTCCTATCTTGTCATTGATGCAGATGCATTGGAACAGGAAGGCACCAGGAAAAGCAGCGGCGGAAAATCATCGGATGAAGTTACTTCCCCCATGCCGGCAGTGGTTATTAAAGTCATGGTGAAAGAGGGTGATATGGTTGAAAAAGGGCAGGGAGTTGTCGTTGTATCTGCGATGAAAATGGAAACGACCCTGTTTGCTCCTTTTGCCGGTTGTGTAACAAAAATCAATGTCCAGTCCGGCGATAAAGTAATGCCTGGCGTGATTCTGGTTGATATTGAAAAAATAGAAGAGAATACATAATTAAGAGAGGGCAAGATGAGTGAGAAAGATTTGCTGTACAAGGTAAACAATAATATTGCCTATTTCATGATCAACCGGGAAAAACACCGGAATTCGATCAGTGCCGAGACCGTCAATCTTTTTTTAAACTATCTTGATCAGGCAGAAGAAGATCAGAATGTTCGGGTGATCTGTGTCACAGGTGCAGGTGAAAAGGCCTTCTGTTCCGGCGCTGATCTGGGAAGTACGATGTCCGGTGAAAACAAGGTTGATCCTTTTCACAATTATGCAAGGTTGCTGAAGAGGCTTACGGGTTTCCCCAAACCAACAGTGGCAAGAATTAATGGATATTGTCTGGCAGGTGGAACCGGATTTATGCTTGCCTGTGATATTGTGATTGCAAGAGATGATGCCAAGTTCGGTACACCGGAAGTGAATGTCGGGCTTTTCCCGATGATGATCGGGGCATTGATCTTTCGGAATGTCATGCGGAAAAAAGCAATGGAAATGATCCTTCTGGGCGAAAAACTGAGTGCACAGGAAGCCATGAATATGGGTCTGGTTACAAGGATCGTTCCCTGTGAACGACTGGATGAGGAAGTCGATCGTGTACTACAATCTTTGTCTTTAAAAAGTCCTATCGGGATGAAAATCGGAAAGGAAGCCTTTCATGCCATGGATATGATGCCTGTTGAGGAAGCTCTTGACTACCTGTGTGGAAAGCTCAAAGAAGTCGCATCGACAGAGGATGCTGTGGAAGGAATTACGGCATTCATTGAAAAGAGAAAACCTGTTTTTAAAGGTAAGTAGAAGTTTTTTGCCATTTTAATGATTAAGGAGGATGAGATGTCCGTTCGTTCCTTACAAGACAATGAAAAATTGATTATTGCAAACTGCAGCGGTTTTTTCGGAGACCGGTTTTCGGCTGCAAAGGAAATGGTAGAGGGCGGGCCGATTGATGTGCTGACCGGAGACTACCTGGCGGAGCTTACCATGGCGATTCTTTTCCGTCAGACATTAAAAGACCCTAGTCTTGGTTATGTTTCCACTTTTTTAAAACAGATGGAACAGGTTATGGGGCGATGTCTGGATAACAATATCAAAGTGGTTTCCAATGCCGGAGGGCTAAATCCAAAGGGTCTGGCGAACAAGCTTGGAGAACTTTCCAAAACATTGGGCCTGCACCCCAAGATTGCCTATATCGACGGTGATAACCTGTTACCGAGAATACATGAACTTCAGGAAAAAGGGGAAGCATTCATCCATCTGGACAAAGGGGTCAGTCTGAAAGATGCAAATGCTCAGCCCATATCTGCAAATGCATATCTTGGGTGTTGGGGCATCGCGGAAGCCTTGAGGCAGGGAGCTGATATCGTTGTGGGCGGAAGATTAGCCGATGCCGCTTTGGTAATGGGACCTGCTGCCTGGAAATTTAACTGGAAAAGAACTGATTGGGATAAGCTGGCCGGAGCTGCAGTGGCCGGACACGTCATTGAGTGCAGTGCCCAGGCAACAGGAGGGAATTATTCATTTATCGAAGAGGTTCCCTGTTTTCAGAATGTGGGATTCCCCATTGCAGAGATGTATGCAGACGGATCCAGTGTAATCACAAAACATCCGGGAACAGGTGGGCTGGTTTCAGTCGGGACTGTTACAGCACAATTGATTTATGAAATCCGTGAACCCCGTTATCTGACTCCGGATGTGGCAGCACGATTTGATACCATCAATATTTCCCAGGAAGGGCAGGACCGGGTACGTATTTCAGGCGTTTGTG
>PNOB01000247.1 GCA_013824585.1 Desulfobacterium sp.
ATAAATTGATTTTAAATGTCTTATTATTCAAAGCGCCCATGTCTTCCATAAAAAACAACATCAAAATAATCGGCTGGGGTTCGGCTGTTTTGCTGATCATCCTGGTCATTGGATTTCTGCTGCTGCCAAAGGAGTATGACATTCCGACCATGTTGCGGAGCGCGCCTATCGGAACCGGATACGCCGCAAAAATGCTTTGTTCCGGCGTATTTGTGTCCGGACGGGAGCCTGACTCCATCTGGAACGAAGATCTTGCGCTGATGAAAAGAAATATGATCCGTGGCCGGATCGATTATGAAAAAAAATCGGTCGATGCATATGCTCTTGGTTTTCTTTTCAAACAGACTGCGGTCTATCGGGGTGATTGCGGCTGTACGCTGGATATTGAATCATCGGCAGATGCGTTCTGGAAAGACTGCGACACACCGCTCTCCGATCCTACGGCAGACATCAAAAATGCTCCATGGCCACTGGGGGACATACTACCCAAAACCGCTCCACATTCTGAAATTGACATCCAGCAATTGGAGAGCACACTGGATTGGGCTTTCAGCGAACCCGTACCCGAACACCCTGTGAGAACACGCGCTGTTATTGTATTGTATGACGGTAAGATCATTGCCGAGCGATATGCAAACGGGTATTCCTCAGAAACCCGCTTTTTGGGGTGGTCGATGACCAAAAGCGTCACCAGTGCGTTGATCGGAATACTGGTCCGGGAAGGGAAGCTGGATATTCACCAACCTGCTACGTTTCCGGAATGGAAGACTCCAGGCGACCCCCGCGGGAATATCACCATCGATCAATTGCTTCGCATGAGCAGCGGCCTGTCATTCCAGGAGGATTATGAGGAGAATCCGGATTCAGACGCAGGCTTTATGTTTTTTACTATGAAAGATATGGCCGCCTTCGCAGTTCAAAAACCTCAGGAAGCCAAGCCGGATGAGAAATTCAATTATTCGAGCGGAACCACGATGCTGTTATCACGCATCATCCGGGAGACCGTGGAAGGTTCCGGTTCCCATCAGAAATATCTTGCCTTTCCTCGCCAGGAACTGTTCCAAAAGCTCGGGATGCGAAGCGCAATCATCGAGTGTGATCCGTCCGGTACGATGGTAGGGGCTGGTTTTATGTACGCCACTGCGAGGGACTGGGCCAGGTTCGGACTTCTGTATTGTAACGACGGTGTTTCGAACCATGAAAGAATCCTGCCCGAAGGATGGGTGAAATACAGCCGGACGCCGACTCCACCCTGGCCGGGATATGGGGCGCAATTCTGGTTGAACAGCAACGAAAAAGACAGATGGCTGCCAAACTGCCCCTCCGACCTCTATAGCGCCTGGGGCCATGAAGGGCAATTCATCACCATTGTTCCATCCAGAAAAACCGTCATCATCCGGCTCGGACAGACGGCTGATGAAGAAAAAAACTGGAACCACGATTATTTTGTATCCGGCATCTTGAAAGCAATGCCGGTCAAAACCGCTCTTGAATAAACGATGTCAGGGTTAGAAAAATTCATCCACCTCTGCCAGCAATGTTTTTGATTTCATCCTGGCAGCTTCATTCACGAAATTTTTCTCCGGGAGAAGATTTTCCGGAGAGGAGATCACCTCCTGAAGCGTCTTGACAAAAAGCTCCCGATCCTGAATCTGGACTGCATAGAATTTTGCATACAGATACTTCCACATTAAATACTTTGAATCTGTAATTTCAAACGCCTGTTTGAAATGCCAGTCCGCTTCTTTTGGATTCCCGCCCAGCATGACCGGCCTTGAAGCAAGATATGAACCCAGCATTGCATGAACACAGCCATAATTAAAGGTATCATCCAGTTCAACGATTCTGTTCATGATCGCTTCGACCTTTGGCAGATCGGTCAATGCCTTGGTGTTATCGGCATGACTCAGTCCGATCCATGACAGCCAGTTGTTTGCAGCTAAAAATAGTGCGCGTACATCGTCCTTGTCAAAGGTCTGCAGTGACTTTGTAAACTCATCATCTGATTTATCAAAAGCCTCCTTGAAATCCGAATCCTTTAAAAGAACCCTCAGGGCATATTCCTTTGATTTCTGATACAGCTTCCGAGCCCTTGGCTTATCCGTATCCATGAGGAAAAGAAAAGCATACCCCCCATTGGCTTCGGCAGCCCGCAACAACAGATCTTCATTTTCCGGATCCGCTTCGAGAAAGCCATCCATCTGGACAAGGCTGGCCGGCATTGCATCTTTCACAAGCTCGACATCACTGTTTTTGTTCACTGCGATATTCATCTTGTCCATTATAGGACGCATGCTGCTTACCGTCATTTTGGCTCGCATGTTTCCGCAGCCGACAAGCAAATAAACCAAAACAAGAAGCAATATCCATTTGAATTGAAACCTGGCGATCATATCCATGCCCCGCTCCTTTACTCAAAAAGATTTTTAAAATAATCTATTAGAACGCTGGTTTGCCTTATTTTCAATATTGGGTTAACCCGTACTACATAAAAAACAGTTCCGTCAAGCCAATTTATTTTTTTTTGCTTGACCTTTTATGTTAAGCATGTTTACAATAAGCCATGGCCGAAAAAATAAAATATCTGAGCATCATTGATAAATTCAACCAGATGCTCAACAAATTCAATCAAATTGAAAAAAACCCGAGGGACTATGGAACCGGAATGCTGCTGTATCCGTCTGAAGTACACCTCATTGAGTCCATTGGAAAAAATCCCGGTATCAATGTAACAGAACTTGCAAAGATACACGGTATATCCAAAGCTGCCATTTCTCAAAAGCTCCAAAAGCTTGAAGAAAAAGAACTGATTCAAAGATTCAAGGACAACTGTAATGAAAAAGCTGTTCTGTTAAAGTTAAAGATCAAAGGAGAAGTGGCGTTTAAAGGGCATGAAAACTTTCATTCAACCATGGATGCGGTACTCATCCGAAAAATCAATGACCTGCCCTCTGAATATATGGAAACCTTTGAAAGATTGATAGATGAAATCAATATGTATGCTGATTCATTCCTGTTCTCTTGAATCAGTCCCGTGTGAGTCAGGAATATTTTTTTCATTTGTTTGTAAACATGCTTAACTAAAATTCAGAATATTCCTCTGCCGGCAACAAAGGATTATTAGCTTCTTGTGAAACAATCAAGGAGGAAGGCCATGACAAAACATATTCAGACTGATGTATTGGTGATCGGTGGCGGTGGTGCTGGATTCAGAGCCGCTATCGGAGCCAGGAAAACAGGCGCATCCGTAATGCTGTTGAGCAAGGGCCCGCTTGGAAGAGAATGTTCTGAAAGATCTTGTTGTAAAAAAATCATTGAAACCGGCAAAAACAGATGAATCCCCTCAACCCGGAGATACGGATATGACTCAGGACATAAACAGTATAAACATGCTTGTCAGAAGAGAGATTGAATCCCTTATCGCAGCCCCGATTATCCGGGCGTTTTCAGAAAAATTTGGAAAGGAGGAAACAGAAATTACAGTCCGGGATGTCATACAAGGCCTATCGCATGAAAGCGGTAAAATGCTCGCAGCGTTCTGTGGCGGTAACAGCCTGAATGATTTGAAAAAAGGATTGCCCCTTTTCTCCCAGGGAGGTGCCCTGGAATTTGAAATTCTAAACACCGATGATACGGAAATCAGATTGAATATTACCAGATGCCGGTATGCGGAGATGTACAAAAATAACGGATTGGCTGAATTTGGCTATCTCCTTTCCTGCAACAGGGATTATGCGCTGATTAAAGGATTCAATCCCGACATCACCTTTACCAGAAAGCAGACCATCATGGAAGGAGCAGACTACTGCGATTTCTGTTTTTCCGTAAAAAAGGATAAAGAGTAGCCCGGAATTCAACCACTTTTAAGGAGTAGCAATGAATGATGATGCTGTAACACTACTATCAGAATATCTAAGGATCGATACCACCAATCCACCCGGAAACGAATCAAAAGCCGTAGCATTTTTCCAGAATATTTTTTCCCGGGAAGGGATTGAATACAAAATCTATGAGCCGGACTCTGGCCGGGCTTCCATCCGGGCAATCCTGCATGGTTCCGGAAAGAAAAAACCGATTATCCTGCTGAATCATATGGATGTTGTGCCGGCAGAAAAACAGGAGTGGAGCGTCGATCCTTTTGGAGGAGAAATAAAAGACGGTTTTATCTACGGCAGGGGCGCCCTGGATATGAAAAGCCAAGGGATTATGGAGCTGATGGCTATGCTTGAAATGAAAACCATCGGAAGGACACCGGATCGGGATATTATTTTTCTGGCAACAGCTGATGAAGAGGCTGGCGGTACACAGGGAATACAATATCTGATGGAAAATCATGCAGAAGACTTTTCCGCTGAATTTGTCATCAATGAAGGCGGGTTCGGCATTTCAGGGTTTATTCCCGAAAGACCCGTGTTTATGATTGCCACAGCAGAAAAGGGATTATGCTGGCTTAGGGTGAGGGCTACAGGACAACCTGGTCATGGATCGGTTCCTCATGGTCAGAACGCCCTGGAAAAACTGAATACAGCCATATACCGGCTTCTGTCTGAAAAATCATCCATCACCCTGACACCGATCATCAAAACCTATTTCAACAATATCGGTACTGCCTGGAATTTTTTAGAGCCATTTATAAAAGATCAGAAGTCTGAAACCCTGGAAACAATTCTGAACCAGACCGGCTTGATTCAAATGCCCCAGATATCGGCCATGCTTCGGAACACCATCAGCCTGACCCAGATGCATTCCGGAGATAAGGCCAATGTAATTCCAGCATCTGCAGAAGCGACATTGGATATCCGGCTGCTTCCCGGTCAATCTCTGGAGGAGTTTCTGCATCAGATGAGTGCCAAAATGGGGGATGAGAATTTGAAATTTGACATCCTCACACAAAGCGAAGCAAGCACATCACCTCCGGACACACCTTATTTTCAGTTGATAGAAGAAAGTATCAAACAGCAATACCCAAACGCCCTGGTCACACCATCTCTGCTTTTTGCAACATCCGATTCCAGGATACTCCGCAGTCATGGAATAACGACCTATGGCTTTTGTCCTGCTATCATCGATCTGTCAGAGATTCAAAGAATCCATGGCATTGACGAACGGATCTCCATCGAAAGCCTGATCAACGGAACCAGTCTTTTCAAGGAAACTGTAAAAAAGATGTGTATGGATTAAAATAAGAGAAAAAAGGAGACTCCGGAAATGAGCTATGGCGTGAAAGATATTTTAAGAATAGAAGTTTCCCCTGCACTGGGATGCACGGAACCGGTTGCCATAGCCCTTGGCGCTGCCGCTGCCGCATCCTTGCTGAAAGGAAAAAAAATTGAAACCGTTGAACTTTGGGTGGACCCCAATATTTATAAAAATGGTATGGCGGTCTCGATTCCGGGGACAAAAGGGCTCAGCGGGCTTGATACAGCCGCAGCGCTTGGGGCGCTTGGAGGAGATCCTTCCCTGAAAATGGAAGTGTTGTCTCCAGTGGATGAAGTGCTTACCCAGAAAGTATCTGCGTTTCTGGCAGCCGGTAATGTCAGGGTTAACCTTCTATCTGACCACAAGGGGCTGTATATCAAAACCATTGTAAAAAGCGGCGTCCATACGGCTGAATCCGTGATTCAGGATCTTCATGACAATATTGTTGAACTTTCCGTAAATGGAAAAAAAATTAAAAAAAATCCTTTGCTGGCCATACAGGAAAAAGAAGGAGAAGGAACACTCGCTTCCCTGGAAAAATGGTTAAAAGAGCTTTCCTTGAAACAATTGTTTGACCTGATGGATGAACTGGATCAAGAAGACCTTGCGTTTCTGGAAGAAGGACTCCGGATCAACATGCGTCTTTCCGATTATGGATTAAAATACGGCCCTGGCATGGGTATCGGTATGGCACTTGAACGGCTTGCGATTCAAAAAATAATCCGGCGGGACATGGTCCTGATGGCAAAAATTCTCACGTCAGCGGCTGCGGATGCCCGAATGGCCGGTGTAAAACTTCCGGCCATGACCTCGGCCGGCAGCGGCAACCATGGCCTCACGGCAACACTTCCGATACAGGCAGTCAGTGATTTTATTGAAACCTCGAGAGAAACCGTGATGAAGGCCATTGGCTTTAGTCACATCATCACGGCATATATCAAGGCACATACCGGGAGACTGAGTGCTTTGTGCGGATGTTCCATTGCCGCAGGAGCCGGAGCTGCCGCCGCTGTCACCTTTCTTCTGGGAGGAACCGTTACCCATATCGCCGGAGCCATTATCAATATAACCGAAGACCTGGCTGGTGTGATCTGTGACGGCGCCAAAGCAGGCTGCGCGCTCAAACTTTCCACGGCAGCCGGTTCCGCTGTTCAGGCGGCTTTGTTTTCCCTTCAGGGAATCACGGTCATGCCAACCGATGGGATTATCGGTTTTTCGCCGGAACAGACCATGAAAAACATCGGGCTGC
>PNOB01000248.1 GCA_013824585.1 Desulfobacterium sp.
GGTTATTGCGGCTATCCGGGTAGGTTTGAATCAGGGGTATCTGACTGCAGGGGCTACACTTGATTTTCCGGTGGTGAGGCTGGATGTTGCGACATATGCCGAAGAGGTCGGAGCCTACGCCGGCCAGAGAGAAGACCGCCGATATGTGGGTCAGCTTTCCATTGGGTGGTAATGAAACGATAAACGCCCGGGATCTTTTCTTAGGTTTTTAAGAAACCTCCGGGCGTTTTTTTATGCAGGAAAAGCCAATGTCCGGATCTTTATGCTGCCGGTCCAGGTCAAGCGTATCCTGATGGAATGGCGGACTGGATGACCTTTTGAATATCATCCATGAGACATTGTATATCTTTATTTTTATAGTTTTCAATCCTTACCGGCGGATGGATGATCATTTCTGCCTTTCCCGGAAAAAGATCCAGCGTTTTGGCCGGTAAGATGTTTTTTGTTCCAATGATGGTTATGGGAAGAATGGGAAGATCCATATCCAGCGCGAATATAAAAGCCCCTTTTTTAAAGGATCCGATTTTACCTGTCGCACTGCGTGTACCTTCCGGAAAGAAAACAACAGAGGTTCCATTTACGATCTTTTCTTTGGCCCGGTTGATCGATTCGATAGCCGCAGCAGGGTTGGATCGGTCAATATAGATATGCTCTATTTTTTCGCAGGCAGATCCAAGAAAAGGCACCTTCCTGAGGGATGTCTTCATCACCCATTTAAAATCGATTTCGATCCATCCATAGAGAATGAATATATCATAAAAGCTTTGATGGTTTGAGACGATCACATACGATTGTCTTTTTTCAATGAACTCCCGGCCCTGGATTTTTACAAACATCGGTGTTGTAAAGCTGTTCAGTCTTGCCCACAACATTCCGAATACTGTGCTGGCAAATCTGGGACTGATCCATAAAGCAGATATATAGGCAAGTGTTCCCATGATAAAGGTATTCACTGCCAGAAAAGGCATAAAAATAAGGATCTGGTATGGTTTATACAGAATTCGTGCAACTCTCAGGGCATGAGTTTTCAATTGAGGGGTTTTAAAATCTGTTGAAAAGAATACAAAATATTTTTTTAACCAATTCTGTAAAAGGTTTTCTATTTGATTTGTTCCGGCCATATGTATTTTATCCAACCTATCGGAAAATGAAATATTGGGCAGAGGCAATTATTACTATTTCACTTTTACAAAACTTTTACAATTTAATTAGTAGACAAATTTGATCATGTCAATAGGGGATAATGGTATATCAGATCAGGTTGTACTCTTTTTTTAATTGAAAAATCCGGTAAAGGGATTGAAATGCAAGGTTTTTCTGTTTTGAGGAATGTTGAATTGATGAATATATTGTTTCAAATGCAGATTCAATATCCGGGCTTTTGTGACAGATCAGGGCAATATCAATCTCTGCATCAAGGATGTGGTGGATTGCGTCCTGGATCGTAAAATATTTTTGAATAGACCCCATATCCAGATCATCCGTCATCACAATCCCTTGATAACCCATCTGATCCCTCAGAATAACCTTTGCGATACGCCGCGAGAGGCTGGCTGGAAGGTTTTGATCAAGCTGGACATATCGAATGTGGGACAACATGATACCCGCCACCTGCTTTGAAACAGCAGCTCTGAAAGGCAGTAAATCCGTAGCATCCATATCGGTAATCGAAGCATCCAGAAAGGGAGTATCAACATGAGAATCCAGAACAGTTCGTCCAATTCCGGGAAAGTGTTTGGCAACCGCCATAATACCGTTTCCCTGGAGAGACTGGATCACGGTTGATCCCATAGCTGCAACCCATTCCGGGTCATGGCCAAAGGCTCTTTCTGCCATGACGCTTTGATTGTTCTCCAGGGGGACATCCATCACCGGGGCCATGTTCATATTGATTCCGACACTTTTCAGTTCTGATGCAGTGATCCTGGCAAAATCAATTGCATCTTCTGTGGTCTTCATGGATGGGTTTCCGGGAAAACGGGTGAACGGCTCCTTGAGTCGGGCAACCTGTCCGCCTTCCTGGTCGATTGCAATAAAAAGAGGCGGCTGATTACAGGAAAGTGCATAATCCTGTGCAGAAACGCACAATTCCCTGATCTGTTCCGGCGAAGACAGGTTGATGGCAAATAAGATGAGGCCTCCTACTTTTAATTCGCTGATAAGGAACTTGAGGTCGCTGTTCAGTTCCGTTCCTTCAAAGCCAACCATCAAGCGCTGACCTGCAATCTGTTTGTTTGAGAAATTATTGAATGTCATAGGGATATTATCTTTTTTGTATTTGGAATATTTGGACTGCCCGGTTATGTTCATCGATAGTATTTGAAAACTGGTGTGTTCCATCACGTTTTGAAACAAAAAACAGATAATCGGTATCCGCAGGGTAGAGAGCGGCTTCCAATGCTTTTTTGCCGGGATTTGCGATCGGACCAAGAGGTAACCCAATTATTTTATACGTATTATAAGGTGTCAGGGTTTGGAGATGCTTTTTTGTCAGGTTTCCGTCAAAATCCTGGATTGCGTAAATCACTGTGGGATCACTTTCCAACCGCATTCCTTTTTGCAACCGGTTATGAAAGACGGAAGAAATTATGGGTCTTTCATAGGAAGAACCGGTCTCTTTTTCGATCATGGAAGAAATGATGACGATCTCATGTATGGAAAATCCCAATCGATCTGCCTGATTCTTCCAATCTTCCGTAAAAATTTCTTTGAACCGGTTCAGCATGGTGGCAATGATGATTTCAGGAGTTGCTTTCTTTGGAAAAAGATAAGTATCCGGGAAGAGATATCCTTCAAAGGTATCAGCAGGAATACCCATTTCACGGGTTACTTTCGGATCGGTTGCAGTCTGATAAAATTTTCCACACGATATCAGTTCGGACTTTTCAATGATCAAGGATACTTGATGAAGATTGCAACCCTCCGGAACCGTTATCCGGTACAGCATGCTTTTTCCGGATACGATGATATCCAGTATCTCATTTGGGGTCATGGAAGGTGATAGCTCGTACTCTCCGGTTTTCAGTTTATTGTTCAGGCCTTTGACTCTTGACAGCATCTTGAATTTAGATGGATTTTGAATAATGTTAAGATGTTGAAGCTGTTCAGCTATAGTATGGATGTTCTGCCCGGTATGAATGGAAAATATTTTTTTTTCTGCCTGGTTGCTGCCTGGTTTTTTACCATATTGATATATACTTAATATATAAAAAAAAACAGATATCAAAATAATGAAAGCACAGACAGAAAGCACGATGATCCGCTTTTTCAAGTCCTGGTTTCCGTTTTTTCCATCCTCTGTTTTGTTCATAGATGTTTTGGTTTAAAGTATTATTCGTAAGCCTCAATTCCTTTTAAACTATATTTCAGGATGCGGCAAGTTCAAGTCAAAAAAAAAGGGTTATGCCATTCTATGACACAACCCTTTCTGGATGAAAGAAATAAACTTTATTGTTTGGTGAGCAATTCTGTAACTGTTACCGCCATTGGTGAGGCATAGATCAGGATCAATGCAACAACCAGTGCATAAATACAGAGAGACTCGATCATCGCAAGACCGATCAGCATGGTAACGGTTACTTTACCTGAAGATTCGGGATTTCTTGCAATGCCTTCAACAGCGGCCTTTAAACCAAGACCCTGTCCGATACCGCAACCAAAAGCTGCGATGGCGATCCCAAAACCTGCTGCAGTTACACAAGCGACAAAAAACTTCAATGCTTCAGCTTCCATTGACAACCTCCTTAAGAGTGATAAGTTAACTCGGGCTTCTTCCAAAAACCCAATTGATATAAAAAAAATGAATTAATGAGCATGCTCCATTGCACCTGTAAAATAGATGATGGAAAGCAAAAAGAATACAAATGCCTGAACAAAGGCAACAAAAAGACCAAGCGCCATAATCGGCAAGGGTGCAAAAAACGCACCGGCAAGACCAAATAGAATCGCAAGAACGATTTCATGTCCCATCATGTTTCCAAAAAGACGGAAGGTCAGGGAGAGGATTCTTGCTACATGTCCGATGATTTCGATAAGAAAAATCAGGGGACTCATCCACCATACCGGGCCCATGAAGTGTTTAATGTATTTTACACCATGGTATTTAATCCCGATGACATGGGTAAAGACAACCACAACCAGCGCACATGATAATGTAGTATTGATGCTGGCAGTTGGCGGGAAAAATCCTGGTATAAGTCCGACCATGTTTCCGACAAATACATAGATAAAAACAGTTGCCGCCAGCGGAAGCAGCCACCTTCCTTCTTCACCGGTGTTTTCTACCATAAACTCTTCGATGCTTGAAATCGTAACTTCAAAAAAGTTCTGCATTTTGTTTGGAATCATGGTGATATTTTTTGATGCAAGTGCGCCAAAAAATATTAAGATCGCCATAACCACCCAGGAATAGACAACATGGGGATAGTGATGTGCAAAAGAGTATACCGATTCCAATCCAATTAGTTTAAACAGATCAACGAAAAACAGATATGGATGTTCCACCTTAGACAGCCTCCTTGAAGATAATTTTTGTCAGTTCGTTCATGGTTGCTGCTATAATGCTTGCAACAACAACCGAAAGCCCGATGAACAGGCCCAATGGATCCACAATATGTCCTGAAATGAGGACAAATAAAATAACTCCACTTGCGATAAAGCGGATATAATACTTTGCCAGAACAACATTATGTGAGGAAAGATAGGGGGGGGTTAAGGCTTTTTTCAGTGTTTTGAACAGGAGATGAAAATTGACAGTAACGATCAGCCCTCCGGAAAAGATCCCCAATGCAAAAGAAATCGGAGAGAGAAAGAATCCTGCCAGGCTGGCCACGATAAAAAGAATCCAGTTTGCCCGGGTAACAAAAAGTAAAAGTCTCTCCTGTATGTTCACTCCAGTGGTCCTTCTTTAAAGCTTCCGGCTTTTTTTAACAGCCAGAGCAATGTTTTTAAAAGCAGCCGCAATACCCAGTCCCAGACCGATGAGGGTCAACCAGGGCGATATATTGAACCGTCTGTCAAGATAAACACCTGCAAACAATCCAATAAAAATTGAAAAAGACACTGAGAACCCCAGACTGCTGTAATATGCGAGTTCACGTATGGCCAGTCTGGTTTCTTTTTTCATGGAAAAAAAGTCTTTTCAAAAAACAGTTTGCAGCCATGAATTCATTCCGTATCCGGACAAATTCAAAATAGGTTCATTATCATACGGCATCCATATAAGTCAATGTAAAAAACAGGTTTATGACAAAGCATTTCATTGTTTTTTTTATTTGGGTCTGATATAAATCTGCAACATCGGAAATCACTTTATGAAACGGTTTTTACTCACGATTTTCCCCCAAAAAGAGACCTCATCATGTCCCGAAAGCTGACCTATCAGGAATTGGAGCAAAAAGTCTCCTTATTAGAAAAAAAACTTGCCGAACAAACCAATCTCTATCATCCCACGGTTTTTGGAGAAACCTTATCCGACCTGATCATCGATAGTTTGCCGGGAATATTTTATTATTTTGATGATACCGGGCATTTTTTACGATGGAACAAAAATTTTGAAAATGTATCCGGGTATACTGCAGAAGAAATATCGAATATGAATCCTCAGGATTTTTTTCATGATGCGGATAAACACAGAGTGGCGGAACGGATTCAGGAGGTCTTTGAGAAAGGCGTTTCTTCAGTGGAAGCATCTTTTGTCAATAAAAACGGAACAGCAACGCCTTACTACTTCACAGGGATGCGACTGGTTATTGATCAACGCCAATACCTGGCCGGCATGGGGATCGATATGAGCATCCGAAAGAAAGCGGAAGCGGCTTTGGAATATTATAAAACCGCTGTTGATGAGGCTTCGGATGCAATCGGCATGTCCACTCCAACAGGCAGACATTGGTATCAGAATAAAGTTTTTGATAATCTTTTCGGAGAGATCGGCCCAGATCCACCCGCACGTCTTTATGTGGATGAAAAGATCGGCCGTGAGGTTTTTCAAACCATTATGAGCGGGGGTAAGTGGGCAGATGAAGTTGAGATGTATGGGAAAGAGGGAAACATATTGCAGATTTTTCTGCGAGCCTATTCGGTAAAAGATGACACAGGCAACGTGACAAGCCTTGTCGGTATCCATACCGATATTACTGACCGAAAACAGCGGGAAAAAGAGCTACAAAGAAACCGTGCCCTGCTTGAAGCAGCCATCAATCAATCACCTTCCGGAATTTTGATTGCAGATGCCCCGGATGTCCGAATCCATTTTGCCAATCCAGCAGCGTTGGGGATTCGGGGAGGTTCCCAGGAACGGCTTACCGAGATTGACGTAGCCGAGCACACCCGACTCTGGCAGACGTTTTATCCGGATGGCACACCGTATGACCCGAAGGATTTGCCACTTTCCAGGGCAATTCTGAAGGGTGAGATTTTAAGGGATGTAGAGGTTATTATCCGA
>PNOB01000249.1 GCA_013824585.1 Desulfobacterium sp.
CAAACCTGATTGACACAAACGTCTATCTGGTTGATGAGAACCACAATCCCATCACCGATCCAAGCGTAACTCTGGGCCAGCATGATGGTTTTGCAGGAATCGGCCTGTCGGAGTATACAAACGCTAACTTTTTAAGCAGCGACACCATGTTCAGTTCTGATTATCCCTATCCCAGGAAGGAAGATTGCAACGTGTTCACGGAAATCCCGCCGGATGATATTCTGGGCACTGAGCGGAAATACTTTTCAAGCACCAACGGCCACCCCGGAGAGCAGGTTAACCACCTGGCTGTTGCCAGCACGCTTTATTCCAGGAGAAGCGCCTACTTTCCGGATGAAACAGAATATCAACCCATCGGACTCGACCCGGCCTGTCACAGGGATTATGCAGAAAAACTCATTCCCAAAGCCGTCGGCTATGCAGCAGGTTTTTTAAAGTATTTTTTCCGGGGAGAGATCGATCTGATACCCGACAAGTCAACTGGATACGGGTATGTGATTCAAAACAAAACCGATGAAGAGATGGATGGCACTTTTGAGCTGTACTATGACAATTTTGAGGATATCCGAAAGCCGGTTCCAATTGAGGTAAAACCCTGGCTCTGGAAAAAAAGAGTTGTGATCCCTGCCAATGGTACCAGCGGCCACATTGATTTTTGGGCAGAGCCGGATGACATCAAGGAGCCGGGAAAATTCATTCTTGTTTTTTATGGGAAGCTGGGATTGGAGCAGACCGGGAATCTGGGACTGGGGCTGACAGGCGCTGTTGTCGGCAAAGTGGTGGATATCCCCCGTGTGATCAATATTTCATTGCCGGATACCGGATGTTACGCATTTACGGATAAAGATCCTGGCCTGGACAGTGCGGACCCGCGATATCTGGAAGACCCGTCATCCAACGGATTTGATAAAATTATCCTGAATGTCGATAACATTGGATCCAAAGGTGAACTGGATAATGGAACCTTGAAACTGATTGTCCGATATCGGCTTGGCCAGGGCGATCAGTTTCAAAATCCTCCTGAAGGTACATCGGAAGGAGTATACTATATTGAGAAAGACTATCCCGTCATGGTCGCAATCCCAAGGGGTACTCCACAAAAAATGGAATTTGATCTGGGAGATACGCCTTTGCCACTCTGGGCAACCGATGTGTATATAACTCTGGCCTATCAAGGCTGCTATGGATCAGATGATAATGCCTTGTGTTTTGGATTTAAGGATGCTTCCGAGCCCACTGCTTTTGGACTGCTGAATTTTGCCGATACAATATGCCTTTATGAGACAATTTATGATGTGAATAATCCGGCGGCAAAAGCCATGGGCGATCTGGATGGAGACGGGGTCATTGAAAAGGGTGAGTGGGATGTATTCCCCCACAATCTGGTAGAAATCGATATCGCCTTTATGACGGCTCCGAATTACATTCCGGCACAAAACGAGTATGATTTGCTTCCGGCGGGAGAGGGGTTGCGGCTGTTTGTGATCGGTGATCATGAAGAAAAAGGGTATTATGGAATTTACAGCCGGATAAAACCGGCTGATGATCAGGACCCTTTCCATAAATTTATCTTAAATGAGTGGACTATGATATCCTCCATGAGTTGGACCGAGAATCAATATCAAGTCAATATCGATACCTGTAAAATCAATCCAAATGCATGCGTAGTAAGGCAATACCCAGCGTACAGCACAAGGATGGGAATTAACACGTACAAAACAATTTTATTTCTCAACGAGGTTCATCCGGAGGGATCTGCTGTCTGTTCATATTGATTCCATTTTGCAATCAAGATGTCATAAATCGTAGGAGCGGTTCGCGAACCGACACATACATGTACAATTATTACCCTGGTCATCAAATCGGGCAGGCCCCTGTGCATGCCATTTGTGTGACCATATATCGTAGGGGCAGTGCCTTGTGCCTGCCCGATTATTGTGCCTGCCCGATATATTGTGCCTGCCCGATATATTGTGCCTGCCCGATGAAAAATACAAAAAACAAAGAATCCGGTCCACATGAACCGGATTCTTTGTTTAGGTTTAGGATGAAGAGAATCAGAATAACAATAGCGGTTATGGCAAAAGTTTCCGGATCAGGCTTTCGCATTCCTCCAGTGTCATGATCCTTGGCACAGGATAATCCGGATGGGCCTCGTCCAGCGCTCGTTTGGCAATTAGCGGGATATCTTTTTCCTTGAGTTCTTTTATGGTTGTGGGGATTTTCATCTTCTTGTTCATCTCTTTTACTTTTTTAATGAACTTATTGGCTAAATCTTCCTCAGAATCTCCATCTTTCCCGATTCCGCCGGCCAGGGCCAGTTTGGCCAGTTTTTTCTCTGCCTCTTTCTGGCAAAACTCCAGAACATAAGGTAAAATAATCGCATTGGCCAGACCATGCGGGACACCATACATTCCACCCATATTATGGGCAATGGCATGTACATAGCCGACATATGCCCGGGTAAATGCAGCGCCGCCGTAAAAAGAGGCCAGTGCCATATTGCTTCGGGCTTCCAGGTTTGAACCTTTTGTATAGGCTTTTTCAAGGTTTTCAAAAATCAGTCTGGTGGCATTTTCCGCATTTTCATCTGTAAACGGGCTCCCGTTTAATCCGATATATGCCTCAACAGCATGTGTCAGGGCATCCATACCGGTAGTGGATGTAATGTGGGGTGGAAGGCCGACCATGAGTTCAGGATCCAGCACTGCAATTTTGGGTATCAGCTTCAGGTCGCTGATGGCAAATTTCTCATGGGTATCCGGATCTGAAATAACGGCTGCGACCGTTGTTTCAGAGCCTGTTCCTGCAGTCGTGGGTACGCAGAAAAGAGGCGGGATTGGAAGGATCACCCTGAAAAGTCCTTTCATACGTTTAACCGATAAATACGGGTTGGAGATCCTGGCACCAATGATCTTGGCACAATCAATGGGAGAACCTCCCCCGAATCCGATCAGGGAATCGCACTTTTTCTTTTTATACAATTTCCGACCATCTTCCACATTCTGGATCGTGGGATTGGGCTGAACCTTATCATATACAGTATAAGCAATGCCATTATCTGTAAGTGATTCCAAAAGGCCGTCAGCCAGCTTCAATTCCATCAAGACCTTGTCTGTGACGACCATTACATGCTTCAGGCCTCTTACCCGAATGTTTTCAGCCAGTTTTCCGATGCTTCCGGGGCCGGTTAACAGTACCGGAATGGGAAAGGGCAATATGGCAGAGGCAACCTTCATCACCTGATGCTGCGCGCGGTAGAGTTTTTTCTTCAAAGTCCAGAGCATATTACCTCCTTTTTTAATTCAATGTTGATGGTGTCTTATTCAGTTTTGCAATCAAGATAGTATGACTCGTAGGGCAGGCCCCTGTGCCTGCCATTAGTATGACAATTTATAGAGTCAACATGAAAGCAAGTCTGAATGAAAAGTTTTAATAAAGATAAGCCATTTCTGTTTTTGAACCTTGAGACTATGTAAAAACTGTTTATGTGTCAAGAACATAGACTATGAAATTGAGAGTGATCGGATTCAGTCTGCGGTTACCCTGAATCAAACAAGAACATGGTTGACAGAAATCCTCTTATCCAATAATTTGCAAGATCAAATATTTTTTTTGGACTCGGATGCTGTTTTTTACTATTTGGAATTATAATATATTCAATTTTCAGGTTTCATGTGGGACGCGAAATGGTTCAACGCATAATTTTCGCGGCAAGATGCCGCTCCCACTTATAATTCCAGATAATTTGTATCCAGACCCGAAATTTGATTTATCATATTCAGGATATTCAAAGGATCCGGGGATGTTGTTGATACCGTGATTGCATAAGGAGCATTATGGATCTTTTTTTTCTGTCACTGGTCATCATCCTGCTCGGTGGTGTTCTGCCGCTGTTTGCCGGAAGGCAGTTTGCTGTAATCAAAACAGTGGCTGTTGCCGGTATCGGGGCTGGATGTTTGTTGGGGTTTATCGACAGCGGGATCAAATTGTCACAGGCTGTCCCATTCAGCGCATCATTCCAATACCTGAAAGTATTTTCGCTCTCATTTCAGATAGACAGCCTGTCTGCTTTTTTTCTGGTGACCATCTTTGCCATTTCATTTCTCGCCACAGTTTACAGCTATCATTATATGAACAAGCCGGAAAAAGCTGTGCGCGTATCGGTGAACTACTTTTTTTTCGCTCTGTTGATTGTTTCCATGGCACTGGTCGTGACGGCCGGCAATATGATTGCCTTTATGCTGTCCTGGGAAATCATGTCTCTATCATCTTTTTTCCTGGTGATTTACAACTACCAAGTACCGGAAAACAGAAAAGCAGGATATCTCTACCTTGTTTTTTCTCACGTGGGAGCCATGTGCATCTTTGCGGCCTTTGGCATCATGTATGGGCAAACCGGCAGTTTTGAATTCAAGGATGCCGCCGGTATGACGGAAACCGCAAAAATTGTGATGTTTTTACTGGCTTTTGCCGGATTCGGATCAAAAGCAGGCATATTCCCGTTTCATGTCTGGCTGCCCCATGCTCATCCGGCTGCACCGAGCCATATCTCGGCGGTCATGTCCGGCGTAATGATCAAAACCGGTATTTACGGTATTCTCCGGATGTACAGCATACTCCATTTGCACACACTCCTTTTTGGCGAGATTGTACTCATTGCCGGCATGATCTCCGGAATACTGGGCGTTTTGTATGCCCTGGGTCAGAATGATCTCAAAAGATTGCTGGCGTATTCCAGTGTTGAAAATATCGGAATCATACTCATCGGAATCGGAATCGGCATGATCGGCGTCTCTTCTAATCAGCCGGTGATGGCTATACTGGGATTCGCAGGAGGGCTGCTTCATGTGCTGAACCATTCAATCTTCAAATCCCTGCTGTTCATGGGTGCCGGAATCGTTCTTCAAAAAACCGGAACCCGATCCATTGAGGTGCTGGGCGGACTGATCAAACAGATGAAGATCACCGGAACCACATTTCTGATCGGATCTCTGGCCATATCCGGTCTTCCGCCGTTTAATGGATTTGTCAGCGAGTTTCTGATCTATCTGGGCGGATTTAAAGGAGTGATGCTGGAAAAATCACCCTTTGTCCTCAGCCTGCTCGCCATTGTATGTCTTGCGATTATCGGCGGACTGGCCCTGGCCTGTTTTTCAAGAGTCCTTGGCGTGGTTTTCCAGGGTGAACCCAGAAGTCCGGCTGCCGTAAACAGAGATGAAAAAGGCCCGGCCATGCTGATCCCCATGATGGTGCTGTCTTGTGTCTGCGTTCTGATTGGCATATTTCCCCGGGTATTTATGGAGAGCGCCATCAAAGCAGCCTCATCACTGGAATTGGGGTACGGGCGGATTCCCTTTGAACCTTTTTTGGAACTGACCGGCAATATCACCCGGGCAGCCGCGATTTTCTTTGCCGTTCTTCTGCTGATTCTGCTGCTTCGGATTGTTTTATACCGGAACAAGCAGATTACCCGTTCCGGAACCTGGGGGTGTGGTTTTACGCAGCCGACCGTGAAGATGCAGTACACGGGATCTTCCTATGCCAGCTCGATTCTTGGATTTTTCAAAACGCTTGCACCGCTCACAGAAGATCATCCGGCAATCCAAGGACGGTTTCCGGAAAAAACCCATTATCACAGCAAGATCAATGATATTGCCGAACTTCACATGGGGAATGTGATCGTACGTCCGGTGATGTTTTTATTTGACCATCTACGGTGGATCCAGCACGGAGAAATTCATCTGTATATCGGCTATATCCTGCTGGCCATTGTTGTGCTGCTGTTTTTTGTATAAAACTGCGTCTGCCGGAAAGAGTTGTCTGGCGGGCCTGGTGTTACTTCAATGAGATGAAGAGAAAATGTTATGATTGAACCGATTGTTCTCTGGATACTGGCAATCCTTCTGGCTCCGTTTTTTTCAGCGGTGATCCTCAAGGTCAAAGCATTTTTCGGTGGGAAAAAAGGGCCGCCGATCCTGATCAACTACTATACCCTGATCAAACTGTTTCAAAAAGGATCTGTATACAGTACCAGCACCACTGTCATTTTCAAACTCGGTCCTGTGGTTTCCATGGGGACGGCTGTTGTGGCTTTGATGTTTCTGCCCATTGCCGGAAGGCTTCCCATTTTTACATTTAACGGGGATGTGATTTTTGTTCTGTACCTTCTGGGATTGGGGCGTTTTTTCACCATTGCCGCAGCCATGGATACAGCCTCGCCATTTGAGGGCATGGGTGCGGCCAGAGAAGCCTATTTCCCCATTATCTGTGAAGCCACGATGTTCATGATATTGATCCTGTTTGTCAAGATTACCGGTAACCTGAGCCTGTCCGGTTATTTTGCCGGCCCTCAGTCCCTCTATATCTGGAAAGCTGCCGGCCCCCAGATGTTCTTTATTATCATCGCACTCTTTATTGT
>PNOB01000250.1 GCA_013824585.1 Desulfobacterium sp.
AGGGTCTGATCCTGGATTTCCGCTTCCCGGGCTTTTTTTTCCAGGTCTTCCCCTGTGTCCGAATCATCGGGAAGAATCATGCCAAATCCGGCTTTCCGGACAGCCGATGCAATGTCATCGATGCTTGTAACCGCCGGGATGTATTCCACGGAAAGTCTTTCGGTAGCAAAATTAACAGATGCTTTAACGACACCGGGCAGCTTCTTTCCAACCACCCGTTCAATCGTGGCCGCGCAGTTGGCACAGGTCATGCCGGTTACCGGAAACTCACCCCGATGTTTCGGGACATTGTATCCAGCCTCCTGAATCCGGTGAATCACTTCATTGATCCGGATCTGCTTTGGATCCAAACGGATCATGGCCTGCTCTGCTGCAAAATTGACGGAAACGTCCTGAACACCGTCCAGCTTCCTTACGCTTCTTTCAATGTTCAGCGCACAATTCGCGCAGCTCATTCCGGTGATGGGTATGGTGATGGTTTGCATTTACGTTTCCGCAGGGTAGTTTATCTCCTGCAACAACGCCTTAATTCCTTCCAGTGTGACAGGCTCCTCATATTGAACATGGATCTCCTTTTTTACTGGATCTCCTTCTACGCGTATGATTCCGTCCATTTCACTCAGTTCGTTTTTGATGGCCTGGACACAATGACCGCAGGAAATATTGGGGATTGAAAAAATATGTTTTTTCATGAACCTTACCTCATCCATATTGTTTTTTGTATTCCCGAATCCGGGGGTGTAATTGAAAAACGATTGGGTTTCGATTACCAAATAGTTTTGATTACTCCCATTGTGGGAGCGACATCTTGTCGCGACAGTACTATCTTGATTGATATCTTGAAAAAAGCCATATCGCGGCTGGAAGCCGCTCCCACCTAATTCGATTATTCAACAGTTTTGATAACACCCCGATTCCGGCCTTACGATGGAAAATTCTGTTTCCTGAGTCACAAGGCAGAGAGCACTTTCTGCAATTTCAAAGGATCATATTTCCGTCGGATGATCGGCCCGTCTTTCACAATCCCGAGTCTTTCTGTAAACGTAGGCATTTGTTTCTGATAAAGAATGCCCGTAGGTATTTTATCTCCCCATAGAAAGGACAGTTCCAAGGCTTTTTGAAAATCATCGGTTCTGTGATTTTCCTGTTCAAGATCAACCATCCGTTTTTTATACCAGGAATAGGTGTTCACCTGGTTGAAGGAAACACAGGGCTGCGCAATATCAATCAGCGAAAACCCCTGGTGTTTTATCCCGGCCTGTATCAGACGCGTCAACTGTTTCCCGTCTCCGGAAAAACCGCGTGCAACAAACCCGGCTCCCAGGGATAAGGCAACGGCCAGGGGATTGAATGATTCTGCAATAACGCCGTGCGGCTGCGTCTTGGTCACCATGCCGATATCGGAAGTCGGCGAAGCCTGACCCTTTGTAAGTCCATACACCTTGTTGTTATGAACCAGAAGTGTCAGGTTGACATTTCTCCGGATGGCATTCATGAAGTGATTTCCGCCTTCTCCGTAGCAGTCCCCGTCTCCTGAATTGACAACAATGGTCAATTCATGGTTTGCCATTTTAGCCCCGGTGGCAATGGCCAGGGCACGGCCGTGCAGGGTATGAAACAGGTTGCATTTCAGGAAATGGGGTGTTTTGGCAGCCTGCCCGATACCGGAAATCAGAAGCAGTTTTTCAGGCGGCAGATCCAGAGCGGCGAAAGCTTCTTTCATGGAAGACAGAATCCCAAAATTTCCGCATCCCGGACACCAGTTGTTCTCATATGAGCTATCAAAGTCTTGAATGGTTACCATGATCCTTCTCCATTGATAAATGTTTCTTCACCCCTTCCACAATTTCATTGGGAAAAAACGGACGGCCGTCATACTTGAGTATGGCGCCATCATGGGCGATTCCGGTCTGTCCGCGGATCAGTTTTCCAAGCTGTGCAGTGGAATTCTGCTCCACCACAAAAAAGCGGCTGCATTTTTCCAGAATTTTTTTAACTGCTTCCTCCGGGAAAGGCCACAGATCGGTCATATGAACGCAACCGACGCTCATTCCCTGTTTCCGCAGCAGATCCGCACTTTCCTGGATAGCTCCCTTGCTGGAACCCCATCCCACCAGAAGGATATCACTCTCTTCATGATCGGTTTCCGGGGCATTCATTTCCGAAAGCATGGCCGGCCATTTTGCGTTCCGTTTGTTCATCATGATGATCCGGTCTGAATCCGCTTCCGAGGTATGCCCGTCTTCCCGGTGCTCGTTTCCGGTAGCAATGACCAGTGCCTTTCCGTTACAGGGCAGCGCCCTGGGTGAAATCCCGGATTCGGAAACAGCAAATCGTCTGTATTCGGAAGGGGATTCCATCTGGCTGTCATTTACGATGAATCGTTCAATATTTTGAGGAGCCACAAGCGGCTTTTCCGATATATAAACCGAATCGTTCAGGGTCTGATCCGTAAGGATGATCACCGGAACCTGATATTTATCCGACAGATGAAACGCTCTTTTCGTTATTTCAAACGCCTCTACCGGGGTTCCCGGTGCCAGTACAAATCTGGGAAACTCATCCTGGGATGCATGAATCACAAACATCAGATCTCCTTGCGCCGTTCTTGTGGGCAGTCCCGTTGCCGGTCCCGGACGCTGGGCATTCACAATCACAATGGGGGTTTCCGTGATCGCTGCCAGGCCAAGGCCTTCGGTCATCAAACAGAACCCACCTCCGGATGTGGATGTCATGGCCCGCGCCCCGGCGAATGAAGCACCGACAACCATATTGACGGCTGCAATTTCATCTTCAGCCTGTTCCACGACAATCGGGAATTCATCTGCCAGAGAAACAAGATGGGTCATGATCCCGGTTGCCGGAGACATGGGATAAAAAGTCGCCACCCGGCAATCTCCAGCCAGTGCCCCCAGAGCAATGGCCCTGGAACCGTCAATCAGTGCACCTTTGGATGATTCCATCTTCCATTCAAATTTTTTGAAAAAACGGATATCCCGGACATGATCAAACCCGGACCTTGCTGCGGACAGGTTCATCGATAGAACATTCCCCGGCTTGCTCTGGAACCGGTCTGTCAATATTCCTTCAAGAATTTGAATTGGCGCCCCCAGCAGGCCAAGGCAGGCACCGGCAGCGACGGTGTTGGAAGCGATTTTGCCCCCTGCTTTTGCAGCAAGCGCATCAATCGGAATCGCAGCCTGATTGGCAATGGGTTCACCCTGAATATCGATCATGGCAAGCCCCTCTTTGGTTAACTCCCGATGGTAGGCATCATAGCATTTCTGATTCAAGGCCACCAGGAGATCAACCTCCGGGCAGGGTGCATAGACAGGCTGGTCGCTGATCCGGAGCTGGAAAAAGCTGTACCCGCCCCGGATTCTGGATTCAAAATCATTTATGCCCATCAGGTACAACCCGGACTTCTGACACACAAGAGACAAAAAGTCTCCCACGGTCTGAATCCCCTGACCCGCCTCCCCTGCAATTTTAACGGTGATATCGACAGCCATCCGTTCTCTCCTTAATTAGGTTTTTACTGCTTTTCCGATCTTTCTGCCAAACTCAATACAGGCTTCGTTTCCTTCCTGATCCGGCACATACTGAATCTTCAGTCCAGGGTCGATCATCGTAAACTTCATCCCTTCCAGTTCGCTTTTAATCACTCCTGCCGCTTCCCCGCTCCATCCATAGGAGCCAAAGACTGCACCGATCTTGTTTTTGGGTTTCAAACCCTTCATATATGTCAGGAAATCACTTACCGTCGGGAAGACATTATTGTTCAAGGTCGGAGAACCAATCACAACCGCTCTGGCATCCATGACTTCAGTCATCACGTCACTTCGATGACAATGGCGCAGGTTCATGGGCCGGACTTCAACTCCTTCCCGGGAAACACCTTCAGCGATTTTTTCCGCCATCTGCTCTGTGCTGTTCCACATGGTATCATACACAACCAGAACTTTTTGTCCGGACTTCTGCTGACTCCACTCCACATAGGCATCCAGAATTTTCTTCGGATCTTTCCGCCAGATGATCCCATGATCCGGACAGATCATGTTGAATTCCAGGCCAAATTCATTGACGGTTTCCATCAGCTTCAATACATTGGCAGAATACAGCAGCAGAATATTGGCAAAATATTTTTTGGCGTGGATCATGATCGCATCGCCGACCTGATCATCAAATTTTTCCGGCCCGGCATAATGCTGGCCAAACCCGTCGCTGGAAAACAGGATTTTGTCTTCCACAAGGTAGGTAAACATGCTGTCCGGCCAATGGAGCATTCGGGTTTCCAGGAATTGCAGGGTTCTCCTGCCCAGACTCAATGTGCCGCCATTCTCAACCGCCTGATAATTCCACTTCTGGGAAAAATGTTTTGCAAGATTCTTTTCCCCTATCTTTGAGCAGTAGATGGGCTTGTCTTCTCCAATCCGATGCATGACCCGGGGCAAACCGCCGGAATGATCCATTTCCGTATGATTGCTGATGACGTAGTCAATTTTTCTGGGATCGACAATCCTCGATATATTCTCGATAAGCTGATCGAAAAACGGTTTTTTTACCGTATCGATCAGCACAATTTTTTCATCCACAATCAGAAAGGCGTTGTATGTGGTTCCGTTATGGGTGGAATATCCGTGAAAATCCCGAATGTTCCAGTCAACCGCTCCGACATTGTAAATTCCTTTTGCAATTTCAATCGGTTCCATTCTATTCCCTCTTCAAAATTGACAAAACAATAAAAAATCATGATTCCGTAACTCCGGCAAAAAGCCGGAGTACGGAACACATTGAACAAAGCAAGGTATAATCAGAAAAAATCTTTTACTCTTCTTTGGTAAAATCATCCTTGGAAGCACCGCACACCGGGCACTCCCAGTTATCAGGCAGATCATCAAATGCTGTTCCCGGAACAACGTCATTGTCAGCATCACCCTCAATAGGATCATACACATACCCGCAAATATTACATACATATCTGTCCATTCTTACCTCCCTGTCCTTTCTGGTTTAACGTGGTTAATAAAAAAGCTGCTCAAACAACTACAAGTTCTCAAAAGTTATGATAGCCTCCTACTATTCCCCCCTTGGGGAATTGAATCTCAATTCGTTTCCACTCCATCTGCAAAAAAACCGATCGCTCTTCCTACATTGGCAAAGGCGATTTCCCGGTCATAATAGGCTGCGGTGGATCTTGTCTGTGCGGTATTTCTGGCCAGCTCCGCCTCCAGATACCGGGTGACAGTTGCTGATCCGCCATCAAACTGTTTTTTGACAAGCTGCAAGGATTCTTCCGCCATTTCCACGCTGCTTTTCGCAACCTCCAGTCTGGCTTCCGCTGCTTCCAGTTCCAGGTACGCGGTTTTCACATCCAGTTTAATGTCCAGCACGATTTTCCGGTCTGCTGCCAGCAGCTCTTCCAGTTCAGCCGAAGCCTTTCCTTTTTCCCCTCGGGTAGAAAATCCCGTAAACAGATCCCAGTTCAGAACAACGGCAGCCATCCAGTTTTCACGATCCCGGTCATAGTCCATATCCGGGTCATCCACATAGTATTTCCCCTGAAGATCCACCCTGGGAAGATATCCGGATCGGGCCATATCCAGCGCCATTCTGGATTGTTCCAGATGCTTGCGGACTTTTTTCAGCTCCGGTCTTTTGCCGACCGCTTCCACCATGCAGGCTGAACAATCTCCGGGAATTTTATAAGAAAACGGCGCATCCCGGGTCAAAACAATATCCTGGTCTGCAGAAATACCCATAATATTGGCCAGGACGGCTTTGGCGATCTTCATCTGATTCTGGCTTTTGACCAGATCCTCTTTTGCCATGGCAAGCCGCACATTCAATGTGAGGATATCGGATTTCAATGCCCCGCCTTCTGCAAACCGGATGTTCATGATCCTGAGCTGTTCGGAAACAGTCTCAATGGACTCGTTAACAATTTTAATAAAGTCTTCTGCTTCAAGATAGTTGTAATAATTCCGGATCACCGAAGCAACCAGTGCGTTTTCAACCCCCTGCCGGTCCAGATGCTGAATCTCAACACCACGTTTTGCAATCCCCTGCTGAAGGATATCCCTGCCTCCGTTAAACAGATTCAGACGGCCCTGGACCCCGGTCTCAAAATTTCCATAAACACCCGGATCGTTAAAATCGGTATTGGACGCCAGTTTTCTCTGATCAATGGTTTTAAACAAGGAAGAAGAGGGAGAATCGCCGCGGGAGTATTCAGTATAAAAACCAAAATAGGGGTAGAAAAGGGCTTCGGACTGTTGCAGCATGGCTTCTGCTTTTTTGATCCTTGCTGCTGCGATGTTGCTGTCCGGATTATTGACAAGGCTGATTTGGATCGCATCCTTCAGGGAAACCGGCTTGTCTGTCCGGCATATGGATTTTTCCACCTTGTCCTGCTGCCGGC
>PNOB01000251.1 GCA_013824585.1 Desulfobacterium sp.
GATTGTTCGAATAAAAAATCCGGCATCCATAATAACGGGTTGCGCCATACTCCTCCACCGAATCGAAACCGATCACTCATTTTCAGGGCGCGAAACCACAAAATAGGGATTCAACAGGTCTTCCCGATTATATGCCAAAGGAGCCCCGGTATCCCAGCATAAAACCTGGCATCCGGATTGTTCCGCAATTGCCTGGCCTGCTGCAGTATCCCACTCCATGGTAGGTCCCAGGCGGGGATAGATATCAGCCTCTCCTTCTGCAACAAGACAAAACTTTAAGGAGCTTCCCGCAGAGAGAAACCCGACCGCTGGATACTCTTTTTTCTTTTGATTGACATATGCTTCAAGTTCAGGAGTTGAATGGGACCGGCTGCCGACAATCCGGCATGAGGCTTCATCCGTTCTAACTTTTAATGGCAGGGTGACAGAACGGGACAAAACCATTTCAAATATTTCCGGTTCCGGTTTTTGAAAAACCATTTTTCCGATTCTGTTGACCAGATCAGAATCGTTGAACTTCCATGCCCCAAGCCCTTCTGCCGCAAAATACAATGTGGATGTAACCGGAACAAAAATGACACCAAGCACAGGTGTGTTGTTTTTTACAAGGGCAATATTGACCGTAAACTCATCATTGCGCTTGATGAATTCTTTGGTCCCGTCCAGAGGATCGACAACCCATAATGTATCCCATTTTTTTCTCTCCGCATAATCAATATTCCTTCCTTCCTCGCTCAGAATCGGAATATTGGTTTTACCTAAAATCTCCGAAATAATATCATGCGCTCTCTGGTCTGCGATTGTCAGGGGAGAATCATCAGACTTGTATTCAACCGAATAATCAGAATAATAAACATCCAGAATCGCGAGCCCTGCTTTTATGGCAGCGTCAATCGATTCATGTAAAAGTTTTTCTATTTCCATATCATTCCTTGCAGGTAATCATTTTCTTGTTTCCGAAACAGTACAGAATTAAAATATACTTGTCAAACCTCTCATTCTGTATTGCCGAGGTATGCTACTTGAGATTATTTTATTGCTATGGTATGCGCAGATACGATAGTTTTGAAAAAAGTAACAATTTTAAAACCCAAAGCATACAGGAAATTTTTTCAAAATGAGAAAGGTCCTGATCGTTGACGACGATTCTGTAACACGCGGTTTGCTCTCACGAGTGCTGAAAGCCCACTCGGAAGAATTCCTGGTTACCACTGCTGCTGACGGCAAAGAAGCGACAGTAATCATTCGGGAACAGACCATCAATCTGGTCATTACAGATTTACAAATGCCCAATATGGACGGATTTGAGCTTCTGGCCTATATTTCAGAATATCACTCCGAAATACCGGTTTTTATCATGACCGCTTTTGGTGACTCCGATGTAAAAAAAAGACTCGATACTTTCGGATCCATAAAATACTTTGAAAAACCACTTAACATTGATATCATAACAGAATGTATCCTGGATGAATTAAACTCCGGTGCAGAAGGAACGCTGAAAGGAATCAGCCTTTCCTCTTTTCTTCAGCTTATTGAAATGGAAAAAAAAACCTGCACTCTCCGTATTAAAACAAAAAATCAATCCGGAATGTTGTATTTTCTCAAAGGAGACCTGATTTCTGCATCATGTGACAATCTTGAAAACGATGAGGCGATCTATGAAATGCTTTGCTGGGATAAAATTGTGATTGAAATCGAAAACCTCTGTAAAAAGGCAAAAAAAGAAATCAAACAACCACTGATGAATCTGCTTATGGCAGGACTCTCCATCAAGGATGAAAAAGAACACAAAAACAAAGAGAAGAAAACGCCCCTGAAACCTCTTAAAACCCTGAGTAGTAAATAATAATACAGGAGCCGATTCTCCTGAATTGACAAAGCCCGGTCAATACATTATTATTGCAGCAAATGAAACATAATAAACAGAACAGAAGCATGAAAGAAAGACGCCTATCGCAAAGGATAACTTGCAGCACTGCTGTTGCCTATGCAACCCAAACTCTGACAAACATAGAATATATTCAAGATATTAGTGCATGGGGTGTTTTTATCAGAACCAAAGAACCGGTATCTGTCGGTGAAGATATCACCATGACCATTCCTCCACAAACCGGAAGCAACTCATCCATTAAAATCATCGGGGAGGTAGTAAGGGCAACCGCAAATGGAATCGGGGTTAAATTCAAGATGGGGATCGATGAATCGGTTATCCGGCCTCTTTTGGTTAAAAAATAGCTTCTCCTACAAAACAGTGTAATACCTTCTTATTCTTTATTATCAAGAGATAAAAGCCAGTCTCGTATCGCAAGCCCGGTTCCAAAATCCCACGGTTTCAGCCTTGCCGGCTCAAGACATTTAATTTCTGCAATCTCTTCTCCGAGTTGAATATCACCCTCTGCAGACACATGGTATGCAATAATCAATTGATTCATCATTGCAAACGGATACAGCCCGACGAGCTTGACCGTCTTACCAGTTAACCCAAGTTCCTCTTTAACCTCCCGTAAGATGCCAGTCTCCGGAGATTCATCTTTTTCAAGAAAACCGGTGATCAGACCAAACATCTTTTTATGCCAGCTTTTATTCCGAGCCAAAATAACGGTTCCATTATACTCCACAATGCCCGCGACAACCGGTATTGGAGAATCCCAATAAATATAACCACATGAATCAGCGGAACAAGCTAAGCGGGTCTTTCCTTCCATTTTTTTTTCCACCAAGGAGGTGCGACATATTGGACAATAATTGATTTTTGACATTTTTTTAAGGCCCCCTGTTTCAAGGTTATCAAGACCAATCCCCCAGCTTTTCTGAAAAGATTTCATTGCTTGGGAGATAAGTGTTTCAACTTTTTTTTCCTTATACACCCGATCAATATAAATACAAGACCTGGTTTGAAACAGGATAATCAAAGTCATAGATTTACCTGAAAAAAAATGATAGGGTACCGTATTGTATACTCAGCTTTCAAATTGCTGAAATCTTTTAACCCCTTGCGACTGAGAGTTATTTTGTTTACATTATTGATTCAAAAAATCCGTGCATTTTTTAAAAAACAATCCTATCCAGTTGACCAGCAAACAGAAATCCAGCCTGAAATCTCAATCAAAAAACAAGAAGAGAATGTACACCCCAAAAAAATCTGGGATATTTCCTGTTTTTCAATTCCGGAGCATCCGGAAAAAATCCGTTTCCATGATATGAATCTGCCCATTCAAATCATGCGCGGTATTTTTGACTGCAAGTTTGAATATTGTACACCCGTTCAAGCGGAAATCCTTCCAAAAGCACTTGAAGGCTTGGATGTTACAGGACGGGCACAGACCGGAACTGGCAAAAGTGCTGCCTTTCTGATTACAATCTATAAAAGACTGATGGAAAAAATACCGGATGGAAAACGACAACCCGGCACACCAAGAGCGCTCATTCTGGCACCGACAAGAGAACTGGTGCTTCAAATTCAGAAAGACGCAGAGAAAATCGGGAGATATACCAAAAATCAAATTATCTCTGTATTTGGCGGGATGGATTATGAAAAACAAAAAAAAATGCTTCAAAACAGAATATTTGATCTCATGGTTGCAACACCAGGCAGATTGATTGATTTCAAACAACAGAGAATCATCAATCTCAGTAAAGTCGAAATTCTGGTAATCGATGAAGCGGACAGAATGCTTGATATGGGGTTTATCCCGGATGTCAAAAAAATTGTCTACAGCACACCGGACAAAAAAAACCGTCAAACCATGTTTTTCAGCGCCACGCTGACACCTGAGGTGATCCAACTTGCATCTCAATGGACCCGAAACCCTTTTCAAGTTGAAATCGAACCTGGTCAGGTTGCCTCGAAATCCATTAACCAGGTCACCTATATTGTAACAGATAATCAAAAGTTTACCTTGCTTTATAATCTGATCCTCCAGCAAAATCTTGAACGGGTTCTCGTTTTTTCAAACACCCGTGAAGAAACCAGAAATCTTGAACAAAAACTCAAATTATATAATATTAACGCATCCTTGCTTTCCGGAGAAGTATCACAGATCAAGCGAATCCAAACCCTTGAAGATTTTAAAAAAGGAAAGATCCGGGTACTGGTGGCAACCGATGTTGCCGCTCGTGGCATTCATGTTGATGCCATCAGTCATGTGATCAACTATACCCTTCCCCAGGACTCCGAGGATTATGTGCATCGAATCGGTCGAACCGGGAGAGCCGGGGAAACCGGGATTTCCATCAGCTTTGCAAGTGAAAATGATTCATTTTATATCCCAGGTATTGAAAAATTGCTCGGGCATAAAATGGAATGTCTGTATCCTGCAGAAGAACTTTTGACACCTTTGCAACCGCTTCCGCCCAAAAAACAAGGCTCAACCATAACAAAACACCGCCCCGGCAGACAAATCAGAAAAATATATGATGCAAAATCAAAAAAGAAAAAATCCGATTCCAGCCCACGGAAAAACCGCAAGGGAGATCAATGGAAAAACCGGAAGCCCCGCACCCAGCCCAGAACCGGGAATCCATAACCCAAGTCAAAAAGAATCAGGCACATATTTCAAATGAGCAGAAAAAAACAAATCATTATACAAGGCCCCTCTATCAACCCCAACCGGGACGAAGAGACAAAAGAACTGAGTCACATCATCATCAAGGGCGCCAGAGAGCATAACCTGAAAAACATCCATGTAGAACTACCTAAAAAAAAACTGATCGTGTTTACTGGTGTTTCAGGATCCGGAAAATCCAGCCTTGCATTTGATACGATTTTTGCAGAAGGTCAGCGTCGATATGTGGAGTCCCTTTCCGCATATGCAAGACAATTTATCGGTCAGATGGAAAAACCGCGATATGATACTATCCGGGGGCTGTCCCCTACCATTTCCATTGAACAGAAAGCAGCTTCGAAAAATCCAAGATCCACAGTTGGAACCATTACGGAAATCTATGATTATCTGCGGGTCTTATTTGCCAGGGTTGGGATACAATACTGCCACAAATGCGGAAATAAAGTTGGCAGAGGGGATGCCACAAGTATGGTCGATCAGATCCTTAGCATACCCCAATCCACCCGTATCCTTATTCTTGCACCGATCATCGAAAACCGGAAAGGGGAACACCGGGAACTTTTTGACGGTTTAAGAAGCGACGGTTTTGGACGCGTCCGGATTGATGGTGTTGTTCACGACCTGTCTGATGTCCAGACGCTTTCAAAGCACAAAAAGCATAATATTGAGGTCGTGGTCGACCGCCTTGTGCTTCAAAACGACCCTGCATTCCGGAAAAGACTGACCGATTCGGTGGAAACCGCTCTGAAATTTGGCAACGGCCAGCTTATTGTGCACATCCTTGACCGGGAAGACATCCGAATGAGTGAAGCCAGATCGTGCTGCGGTATTGCATTTCCCGAATTGGACCCGCCCCTGTTTTCCTTTAATTCACCAAAGGGAATGTGCCCTTCCTGCAATGGAATCGGTACGGTTCTTTGCATGGATGAAGATAAAATCATTCCGGACAAAACCCTTTCCATCCAGGAAGGGGCTGTGATTCCCTGGAAAAACTATTTTTCAAAAGAGGAGTCTGAAAACGGCAGTTGGGGGTTTCAGCAGATCAAGGCCCTGCACAAAAAGTTCGGAGTGGATCTTAATATTCCTTGGAAAAACCTTTCCAGACAGCATCGGGATCTCTGTCTCTATGGTTCACAGGGAGAAGAGATGACCGTGAACTGGAGTTCTTCCAAAATAAAAGGGGAGGTTACCACGAATTTTGAAGGCTTGCTCAACAGCATGATGAGGCGGTATATGCAGACCCAGTCTGAAAGTGCAAAATCCTGGTATTCAAAATTTCTGTCCGAATCCCCCTGCTCTGTGTGCAAAGGCAACCGCCTGAAACCCGAAGCCCTGAATGTGAGAATCGAGGATCATTCCATTCTCGATGTAACTGCCATGACCATCAAAGAAGCACACGGTTTTTTCAAATCCCTGCAACTCACCGGAAACCGGAAAATGATTGCGGATGAACTCCTGAAAGAGATTATCGCCCGCCTTGAATTCCTGGTCAATGTCGGTCTCAACTATCTCTCTCTGGACAGGAAAGGCCCGACCCTGTCCGGAGGTGAATCCCAGCGTATCCGGCTGGCTTCCCAGGTAGGATCTGAACTTACTGGTGTGTTGTATATCCTGGACGAACCATCCATCGGCCTTCACCAGAAGGATAACATCAAGCTCCTAAAAACTCTTTGCCACCTCCGGGATATCGGAAACACGCTGATTGTGGTCGAACATGACCGGGAAACCATGGAGACCGCGGACTGGATTCTCGACATTGGACCAGGAGCCGGACATCTGGGCGGCCAGATTGTCGCTGCCGGTCCGCCGGAACAGATCAAAAAAAATCCAAGTTCCATTACCGG
>PNOB01000252.1 GCA_013824585.1 Desulfobacterium sp.
ATTATGGGAGCAGGAATCTTCATTCCTGCTCCCTGCTTTCATTATCGCACTTCACCATGCAGCCGGATGATTCCGGATGCACGATCCATTTCAGGAAAAATTTATGGACTGGAACTATTTCCTTGAACTGTTTTTAGGAGGACTGACAAGGGGAAGTATCTATGCCCTGATCGCCCTGGGATATACCATGGTTTACGGGATCATTGAACTGATCAACTTTGCCCATGGTGAGATCTATATGATCGGGGCATTTACTGCATTGATTGTCGCAACGGTCCTTTCCATGCTGGGAATGAACCAGTTTGCAATCCTGATCTGTGCCATGGTTGCCGCGGTTGTCTATTCCTGTGCTTATGGGTTTACGGTTGAAAAACTGGCCTACAAGCCATTGCGCAAAGCACCGCGTCTCTCTGCATTGATCAGTGCCATCGGCATGTCCCTGTTCCTTCAGAATTATGTTCTTCTCGCACAGACATCTGATTTTCTGCCATTTCCAAGCCTGATTCCGGATTTTGAATTCTGGGAACCCTACGCGCACGTTATCAGTTCCCAGGAGCTTGTCATCCTGATGACAAGCTTTGTCGTTATGGTTCTTCTCACCCTGCTGATCAAGTTTACCAAAATCGGAAAGGCCATGCGTGCCACTGCACAGGACAAGGTGATGGCAGCGCTGGTCGGTATTGATGTGAACCGGGTGATCTCGGTAACATTTGTTGTAGGGTCTGCGACCGCTGCAATCGGAGGCGTTCTGATCGCTTCCCATATTGGTCAGATCAATTTTTATATCGGTTTCATTGCCGGTATCAAGGCGTTTGTTGCTGCGGTGCTGGGTGGTATCGGCAGTATTCCCGGAGCTGTTCTCGGCAGCCTTGTTCTTGGATGGACAGAGAGCTTTTTTACAGGATATATTTCAAGTGATTATGAAGATGTTTTTGCCTTCATGTTCCTTGTCTTTATTTTAATTTTCAGGCCTGCCGGGATTCTGGGGCGATCCGAAACCCAAAAAGTGTAAGGTGTATTCTGATCATGGTGACACTTGAAGAAATCAAAAAATCCTTCCTTGCGAGCATCTGGTTTATGTTTTTGACCTTTCCGATTATGGTCATCCGGGTCAATACCGTCCAGAATGAAATCGAATGGCGATGGAAGAACATGATCCTTATCGGGATTGCCAGTTTTATTCTTTCTTTTTTCTGGCGGAATCTGTTCCGGCAAAAAATTAAAAAAGGAAAACAAAAAGATCCTTCTGAAAATACAGAAAAAATTTCAATTTTTCAAAAAGTGTTGAAAGAGAAAAAATATTATTATCCGGGTACGGTAGCTCTTTGTTTCTTTGTAACCGGATTTCCTTTACTGTTTTCTCTCTACCAGATCAATATCATGATCACAGCTCTGATCTATGTCATGCTCGGGCTTGGGCTGAATATTGTGGTGGGTCTGGCCGGACTTCTGGATCTTGGGTATGTTGCATTTTACGCAGTGGGAGCGTATTCATATGCCCTGCTGCATTATCATTTTGGCATTGGTTTCTGGACAGCCCTTCCGTTGGGCGGTTTGTTGAGCGCTCTGTTTGGAATTCTTCTCGGGTATCCGGTTCTCCGCCTCCGGGGGGATTATCTGGCCATTGTTACATTGGGATTTGGAGAGATTATCCGCCTGATTCTGGAAAACTGGAATGAATTTTCATTTGGCCCGAGCGGTATTGCCAATATCCCGCGGCCTGGTTTTTTTGGAATCAAAATGTCTCTGGAAGGACATACAATTTATCTTTACTATCTGATGATTCTCCTGGTTCTTTTTACCATATTTGTCGTGAACCGCCTTCAGAATTCCAGAATCGGCCGGGCATGGATCGCCCTCAGAGAGGATGAGATCGCCTGCCAGGCTATGGGAATCGACAAGGCAAAAACCAAGCTCACGGCATTTGCCCTCGGGGCAACCTGGGCAGGAATGGGCGGTGTTATTTTTGCGGCAAAAACCACTTTTATCAATCCGGCGAGTTTTACCATCTGGGAATCGATTATTATTCTGTGTATTGTTGTGCTGGGAGGAATGGGTTCCATTCTCGGTGTAATTTCCGGGGCAATGATATTGATTCTTCTTCCCGAATATCTTCGGGCATTTTCCGAATACCGGATGCTGATTTTCGGAGTTGTGCTGGTTGTGATGATGATTTTCCGTCCAGGTGGGATCATTCCGGATATCAGACGTGCTTACAAATACAAAGGCAAAGAAACACACTGATATGAAACCGATTCTGGATGTAAAAAATTTGACCATGAAATTTGGTGGTCTGACGGCGCTTGACAACCTGGATCTGGATGTCAGAGAAGGCGAGATTGTCGCCCTGATCGGCCCGAACGGGGCAGGGAAAACCACCTTTTTCAATTGTATTACCGGTATCTATAACCCCACAGGAGGCGATATTCTCGTTCGTGGTTCCGGAAAAGAATCCATACGGATCAATGGATTGAAACCCAATAAGGTTACACAAAAAGGTCTGGCACGAACCTTTCAGAATATCCGGCTGTTTCCCAATATGACCGTGCTCGAGAATGTGATGATTGGAAGACATTGCCGCACAAATTCCGGTATTCTGGGTGCGATTTTCCGCGGGCAATCAACGGTTCGGGAGGAACAACAGGTTGTGGAAGACAGCTACGCGATACTGGAAAAAATCAATCTGTCCCAGTTTGTGGATGAACTGGCCATGAATCTTCCCTATGGCGCCCAGCGCCGTCTTGAAATTGCAAGGGCCATGGCGACAAATCCTTTTTTATTGCTCCTGGACGAACCTGCCGCAGGGATGAACCCTCAGGAAACCGCGGAGCTGGATGAGCTGATTGTCTGGATAAGAGATACGGAAAAGATATCCATTCTTTTGATCGAGCATGATATGAAACTGGTCATGAGTCTTTCGGATCGGATTTTTGTGATGGATTACGGCAAGAAGATTGCCCAGGGAACGCCGGATGAGATAAAATGCAATCCTATTGTTATCAAGGCCTACCTGGGGGAGGAGATGGATGCTTAAGCTGATCGATGTCCAAACGCACTATGGGAAAATTCAGGCGCTCAGGGATATCAATATTGAGATCCATCAGGGGGAGATCATCACACTGATCGGTGCAAACGGTGCCGGAAAATCAACGACCCTGATGACCACTTGTGGAATTGTTCCTCCGAGTTCAGGAGACATCCTTTTCAACGGAAAATCCATTGTCCATATGAATCCGAACAAGATCGTGGCCATGGGGATCTCACAGGTTCCGGAAGGCAGGCACATCTTTCCGTATCTTTCTGTTAAGGAAAATCTGGATATGGGTGCTTTTCTGAGAGATGACACAGTTCAAATCCGGAAGGACATGGACCATATTTTTGAGATGTTTCCAATCCTGGCAGAGAGGCAGCATCAGCAGGGCGGAACATTAAGCGGTGGGGAACAGCAGATGCTGGCTATTTCACGAGCCCTGATGGCAAAGCCGAAACTGCTCCTGCTGGATGAGCCGTCCCTTGGCCTTGCCCCGATCATTGTCAGACAGATTTTTGATATCATCAAAAAAGTGAACCAGGAGAACAACACAACTATCTTTCTGGTCGAACAGAATGCCAACCTTGCCTTAAAAGTGGCCGACCGTGGGTATGTCATGGAAAATGGCCGGATCACCCTGACCGATTCTGCCGGCAACCTTCTTGCAAACGACGATGTCCGAAAAGCCTATCTGGGGATTTGATGGGCGGTTGGCCGGTTAGCCGGTTTGCCAGTGGGCCGGTTTTTCCTGATGATGCATTTTCGGGCCAACCGGCCAACCAATCACTCCGGATGTTTTTTGAGAAATTCAGCATAATGCATTGCCGATTCTTCCGGCTGTTCAAGCATGGGCAGATGTCCGCAATTTTTCAGGATCACGGTTTCAGCCTGTGGCAATTCCTTTTGATAAACTTCAACACTGGAAACGTGGATCAATCGGTCTTTATCACCCCAGATCACAAAGACCGGCATTTTCAGACGGGACAGGATTTCCAGTTGAGTGGTCTGGTCATGAAATGTACTGCTTGCTTTTAGATCGCCGAACATTTTCTGGTTAAAGTCATTTCTGCTGATATACTTCCGGGCCATGACAGAGTGGATCGGCCACGGCAGAAACGGTTCGTCATAAAAGGCGTATTCACCCAGCCGGTCATAATCTTCTCTTGTTTTGACTACAAAAGGATTTTCTCCTTTTTCCAGAGCGATCCTGAATTCACTGGGTACAGGGGATGTAACACCTGCGGAGTCAAACAATCCCAGTGTGATCACATTATCCGAATGGTTTGAGGCATAAATTTTGGATACCAGTCCGCCAAGAGAGTTACCGGCGATATGGAATCGCTTCAGACCGATTGAATGAATGGATTTTTCAATTCCCTGGCTCAGAGAAACAGGGTCGTATTTTTTCGATGGATCCTGAACATTATCTCCATGTCCCGGCATGTCGATGGCAAGGACTCGGTATGTTTCCGGAAGATACCGGACAAACCGGAGCCAGTTGTTCTTGTCCGCAGTAAATCCATGCAGAAGCACCACGGTTTCACCCTTTCCTTCCCGTTCCAGGTAGGAGACCTTTTCTCCTTCAACGTCTACTGTTTTGTATACCAGATCTGATTTGCTTCTTTCCCTGTCAATTCCAAAACGGTAGAAGCTGTCCTGCATGGAGGCGCATCCGGATAATAAAGCCAGAAGCAAAATCTGAATCAGAAACAAAATTTTGTTTTTCATAAATTTTCTCCGTATCAAAGCGATGCTTTCAGTTGTAATTTCCATTACAATCCATACTCTGTTCTTTCAATTAATTCAATCTGAATATCCTTATTCAAGGCAACAAAGTATGCATTGTACCCGGATATCCGAACCATGAGGTTCCGATAGCTGTCCGGGTTTGCCATGGCATCCCTCAGCATCTCCGAGGTCACGACATTGAACTGCATCTGCATTCCCCCCTGCTGGAAATAGGATTTTACATATGCATGCATGTTCTCCACTGTTTTTTCACGGCTGTCATCGGGATTCGGCGTCAGTTTGACGTTAAATGCAATATTGTTGTCCATGTGCTCAGGGTTGAGCCCGGCAACGGCGGTCAGGTTGTCCAGAAAATTTTTGGATGCCCTTGGGCTCGGTGTGAGCCCGGGAGTAAACGCCTTTCCGGCCAGTCTTCCGGAGGGAAGCGTTCCGGACAGGGAACCATAGGCCACATGCTGGGACATGGACCAGAAACCGACTGTATATTTTCCGCCTCTGATGTTTTTATGTTTTCGCCAGCAGTTGTGAATCGTTTCCGTGATCCGTCGGCACATCTCCAGTGCTTCCTGATTACCGGAACCGAACAGCGCTACCCTGTTCCGAACCATGGCATGCAGGGCCGGGTCATTTGTAAAATCCGAGTCCATGGCTTTTTTGAGATTTTTGAACGATACCTTTTTTTCTTCAAAAACCAGTTTTTTGATCACCATCATCGAATCCGTGACATCGGCAAGTCCGATGTTGGAAGTTCCGGAACTGTTGTGCCTGGCTCCGCCATGAACCAGATCTTTTCCGGATTCAATACATCCGTCAATGAGTGCGCTTAACAGAGGTGTAGGCCTGAGCTTCTGATGAGCCTGGCCCAGCATGTTGTTCAATTCAACCGCCTGGTCGATGATAAACTGCTGCTGAATTCGCCATGCCTGAAAAAAATCTTCAAAGCATGAAAAATCTCCCTTTTCAATACTGCCGGTTTCAGGACCCACATTCCATTTCATCAGAGAATGCCTGCCATTGTTCAATGCCATTTCCATAGCAGCAACCAGGTTTAACAGAATCGATCCGGTATGCCCGAAATGCTGTCCCTGAATCGTTGGTTCCACACAGCCTGTAGCAGCCCAATCATTGATTTCTTCTGTCGTATATCCGTGTGGCTTCAATGCTTTTATCATGGCCGTATCACTCTGCATGATCGGTGTGGCTGAGGTGATGACATTGACCTCGCAGAGACGTTTCAGATAGTTGTCACTGTTTTTTTCTGTATGGTACCGGGCATTGATGTTGGTGTCCCGGACCGGAAGCAGTTCAACGGCTTTGAGAAAGATATATGTCATGTCATTGACCCCATCTTTTCCTTCCGGTGTGACCCCTCCTAAGGTGATGGCCTGAGTGGAGGCAGCACCTCCGAAAAGATAGTTGGCAATATCCGGCAGAAGAGGGACATGGTCGGTAAGCCTCATGATCAGACAACCCGAAAGCTCGATGGCATGTTGGATAAAATTTCGTTTTTCCGCATCAGAGGTCTGTTTTTCCATATCCTTTTT
>PNOB01000253.1 GCA_013824585.1 Desulfobacterium sp.
TTACAGACCATTCAAAAATCTGTCGATCCATCGGAGATTCATATTCAGGGTCTGGGTGTCTGCGGGTCCGGACGTCAGATTGCAGGGCTGCATGCTTTGACGGAAGGCGTTGTGAATGAGATCATTGCCCATGCAACGGCTGCTGTATATTTTGACCCGGAAGTGGACACGATTTTTGAGATCGGAGGGCAGGATGCAAAATATACCTATATTACAAGCGGGGTATCTTCAGACTATGCCATGAATGAGGCCTGCTCTGCAGGGACCGGCTCCTTTTTAGAAGAGTCTGCTCTTGAGTCTCTTGGCGTTCACATGGAAGAGATTGCTGATATTGCCATAAGAGGGAAGAATCCACCTAACTTTAATGATCAGTGCGCTGCTTTTATTGCTTCTGATATTAAAAACGCGATTCATGAAGGTGTGCATCATGAAGATATTATTGCTGGTCTGGTATATTCAATATGCATGAACTATTCAAATCGTGTGAAATCCAACAGGCCTGTTGGTGAAAAAGTATTTATGCAGGGAGGTGTCTGCTATAACAAGGCCGTACCACTTGCAATGGCATCTCTTGTCGGAAAACCGATTATTGTCCCGCCGGAACCCGGACTGATGGGTGCGTTCGGGGCAGCCCTGGAGATCGGGAATCGAATCGAAACAGGTCTTATGAAAATGGATCGATTCGATTTAAAAGACCTTTCGGAACGGGAAGTGACCTATGGGAAATCTTTCATGTGTCACGGAGGCGGAGAAGAGTGTGACAGACGATGCGAGATCGCCATGATCCATCTTGAGGACAAGAAATTTCCTTTTGGCGGTGCATGCAATCGCTATTACAATATACGAAAAAATATCAAATTTGATGTGAAGAACCTGGATCTTGTCAAAATACGCCAGCAGTTGGTATTTGAAAAATATGCAGGAAAACGGAAAGAAGCAGTTGAAAAAAGAAGAGGGAAGGTTGGAATCAACAGAAGTTTTTTAATCAATACCTATTACCCCTTGTTTGCTGTATTTTTTCAGGAGCTCGGATATGAGGTAGTCCTTCCGGAAAAGGTTTCCCAGGCTGGAATTGATCAAAAGGAAGCGGCTTTCTGTTATCCTGCAGAATTGGCACATGGTTTTTTTGACTCCCTCCTGAATTCTGAAGGGTTGGATTTCATTTTTTTGCCCCATTTGAAATCAATTCCAAACCGGAATGGACAGTTGAGTTCTCAGGTTTGTCCGTTTGTCCAGGGAGAGACATTTTATTTACAGTCTACTTTTCAGGATAAGCTGGATGCGATGAAACAGCAAAATCTGAAAGTGCTTGCCCCATATTTGGATTTAAAAGACGGGCTTGAATCCATACAGCCGGTTCTTGTGAAAGTGGCACGTCAGATGGGGATTGATCGAAAGGAAGCGGAGAAAGCATTTCAGGTCGCCGTGAATAATCAGAAGCAATGCATGACAGAAATGAGAGAGATTGGGAAAAAGGTGATTGCGGAGCTGGAGACGGATCCGGAAAATACCGCGATTGTCCTGTTTGGAAGATCCTATAGTGGATTTGCCGGTGAAGCAAACATGGGGATACCCCATAAATTTGCTTCCCGTGGTGTTTTGATCATTCCATTTGATTTTCTACCCTGTTTGGAAGAAAAGGCAAAACGTCATATGTATTGGGGGACAGGAGAACGAATTCTAAAGGCCACTCGATATGTGGAGAGACACCCTCAACTTTTTGGAACCTATATCACCAATTTTTCCTGTGGTCCGGACTCATTTATTATCGGATATTTTCGAAATATAATGGGAAAAAAACCATCCCTTACACTTGAGTTGGACAGTCATACGGCAGATGCAGGTCTGGAAACCCGTATTGAAGCCTTTCTAGACATTATCGCAGCCTACCGCCATTTGGTTTCAAAACAGTATATCGTTAAAAAACAGTCCGAGTTCGCGCCGTCTCAGGTTTTGTTTAACACCCCGATTCCGGATATCCGAACCTCTTCCGGAAAGATTCTACCCATGAATGATCCGCAGGTGACGCTTCTGTTTCCTTCCATGGGCAGGTTTTCAACAGAATCATTTGCAGCCGTATTCCGGTCAAAGGGATTTCATGCGGTTGTTCATCCCCCATCTGATGAGGCTATTTTAAAACTGGGACGTGCCAATACATCCTGTAAGGAGTGCCTTCCCTTGATACTGACTACGGGTACACTCCTTAATTATGTTTTTCATCAGAAAAAGCAGGATGAAAAACTGGTATACTTCATGCCGACCGGAGCAGGGCCCTGTCGGTTCGGACAGTACTTTGTTTTCATGGAAGACCTGATAAAAAGAATGGAACTTGAGGATGTCGCACTTCTATCCCTCACCTCGGAAAACAGCTATGCCGGACTTGGGAATGATATCCAGCTCAGGGTTTGGTGGGCAGTAGTCATATCCGATGCAGTGGAGGATATCCGTTCCATGCTTCTGGCAAATACCAGGAATCCTGAAAAAGCATTAGAGGTTTTAGAGCAGGGATGGCAAAAGATATTGTTGCAACTGGAACAAGGCCAGTTCAAGGATATTGAAAAACAACTGGCGGAATTCAGTTCTGATCTGAAAAAAATTCCCCTGATCCGATCGCCGGAAACCGTTCCAATCATCCTGATTGCCGGAGAAATCTTTGTCCGGCGTGATGGCCTATCAAGACAGTATCTGACAGAATACCTTGCGGAAAAAGGGTTTTCATCTATCTGCTCACCCATTGCCGAGTGGATACTCTATTCAGACTATCTTGTGGACAAAAAGCTGGTATATGATCAGATGTCTGTTAAGGAGAGGGTTGCATTTCTAATCAAAAAGGCGTTGATGAGCCATTATGAAAAACGACTGAAGCGTGTCTTATCCGATTCCGGGTTGATTCATTTTGAACCATTTCATATTGAAAAAATTGTCCGGATCGGATCAGCCTATATATCTCCAAAACTGGCAGGAGAGGCGATTTTAACCGTCGGCAGTTCCATAGAGGAGATCGCGACCCATACCTGTGGTGTAATCGCAGTGGGTCCGTTTGGTTGTATGCCAAACCGGATGTCCGAGTCCATTTTAAACCGTGTCATGAACTCGAAAGATAAGCTGGCAACAGATCCGAAAAATAAAAAACTCAGGCAACTGCTTGACGGTACGGATGATCTTCCGTTTCTGGCCATTGAGAGTGATGGATCACCATTTCCACAACTGATCAGTGCCAAACTGGAGACGTTTTGTCTGAGAGCAGAACGTTTCCATCACAAGATGAAAGCCGTGTTAAATTGATTCCGATGCGAGCAGCCATCTTTTAAACCATTCAGATGCAGTTTTCATAAAATGGATTTGATGAAGAAGCTTACTCATGGAATGATCTCCATCTTTCTGGATAATCAGTTTTTTGGGTTCAGAGGCCTTTGAAAATAATTCATATGCATCTGCCACCGGTACCGTCTGATCGGAATCCCCGTGAAAAATGAGTATGTTTGACACTTTGGATAGATTGTCTGTGATATCAAACCGGAGCTGTTTTTCATAAAAAGAAAGCGGGAGGCCGCGCAGGTCTCCTGTTGATTTTGCAGCATTGAATATGGGTTCACTTCGAAGTGGCGCAGCGATGGTCACAATCGCGTGAATTTTGTGGTTATCGATCAAAGACAATCCGGTTGTTCCACCCAGACTGCTTCCGAAGATTGCTATCTTGTTACCGGTTTCAGGGTGCTCATGTATCACTTTTACAGCGGTTGATAAATCAGAGACACGTCCGGCAAGAGAGGTTACCTGCTGGAAATTCCCTTCGCTTTTTCCACATCCTCTGTGATCAAACCGGAAGTATGCCATTCCGATATCTGTACATTTTTTTGCAAGGGCAATCTGTTTGGGGGAATTACCACTGCTGAAAAGACCATGAGACCCGATAACAACAGGCGGTTTTTCCTTATCCGGAAGATGGAGAAAACCGTTTAATGTAAGTCCTTGAGATAAAAAAGAGATGGGTATGATTTTTTTTGTTTGATTTCGAATACGCACGATCTTATCCCTTGATTTAAATTCTGAACTGCGACAGTATACAAAACTTTTTAAATGGTGTCATGGAAATTATACCCTTATCCTTTTGATGGTTTCATTGGGAAAAGAGGTTTTTCAACTACTTTTTGCAGGCAGATATCCTTGGAGCAGAGTGTAAATGGAAATTAAAAAAGGGAAAATGTATGAACTGGAGATCACGGATATTGCATTTGGCGGAAAGGGAATTACCAAGGTGGATGGTTTTACTGTTTTCACAGACCAGACAGTACCGGGAGACAAGGTCCGTGTTCATGTGCATAAAAAGAAGAAACGATTTGCAGAAGCAAGGGTGGTTGAGCTGATTCAACCATCTTCGGATCGTGTGGATGCACCCTGCAAATTCAGTGGGTTTTGCGGTGGGTGTAAATGGCAGTTTTTGCGCTATGAAAAACAACTGGAATATAAGACCCGGCATGTAGCAGAATCCATATCCCATATCGGGAAAGTGGATAATATTCTGGTTCATCCTGCAATTCCTTCAGATCCCATATTTGAATACAGAAATAAAATGGAATTTTCCTGCTCTGAAAAAAGATGGCTGCTTCCGTCTGAAATGGGGATGGCTGGTGAAGAGAATGGATTTGCTTTGGGACTTCACGTTCCCGGTACATTTTATAAAGTGCTGGATATTGACAGATGTCATTTACAGCCGGATCATGGTAACGGTATATTAAATGACATACGGCAGTATATTAAAGAATCCCAAGTACCGGTCTATGGATTGAGAAGCCATGAGGGGTTCTGGCGTTTTGCAATGCTTCGCCATTCTGTTTTTAACAATACATGGATGGTGAATATCATTACCGCATCCGAGGATATCAGGATTGTTGAACCCCTGGCGGATTTACTGATCAAAAAGCATCCTCAAGTCGTATCGGTCGTAAACAATATTACCTCCCGAAAAGCAGGTGTTGCTACAGGTGAATATGAAGTATTGCTCAAGGGAGAAAGCATTTTAAAAGACAGAATGGGATGTTATGAATTTGAAATTTCATCCAATTCGTTTTTCCAGACCAATACCCGGAGTGCTTCTTTACTGTATGACAAAGTGAAAGAATACGCCGAATTATCCGGGTCTGAGCATGTCCTTGATCTTTATAGCGGCACGGGTACGATTCCGATCTGGCTTTCAGGAGCTGCAAGGAGAATTACAGGCCTTGAGATTGTTGAGAGCGCTGTCCAGGATGCGGAAAAGAATTGCCGGAAGAATGGGATCGATAATTGTACATTCCGATTGGGAGATATCAAGGATTTGCTCACCGGAGTTGAAGAAAAACCAGACATGATGATTATTGATCCTCCCCGGGTCGGTATGCATAAGGATGTTGTTTCTCAGGTTCTGGGTATGGGTCCTGAAAAAATTGTTTACGTTTCCTGCAATCCTGCAACACTAGCCAGGGATTTGAATATGATTAAAGATGCGTATGAGATTCTGGAGGTTCAACCAGTGGATATGTTTCCCCATACCTATCATATCGAGTCGGTTGCAAGGCTGAGAAGAAAATAGGTGAACAATGAATATCTATCATTTTTTTTCCATTCTTATCGCTATTTCAGGCATTTTTTTAATGGCTTTCGGATTGAAAATCAGATTCCGGATTTCAGAAACGCTTCATGCCAATCAAAACCTGCAAGATGAATATCTGACTTTTCCACCCCAGGTATATCAGCGGTCAGGGTTTTTGAAATGGGGGCTGTTCTTCATGGTAATTGCAGGACTGCTTGAGATATGGGCAGTCGGGATTCCAGTTATCTCAGAAGATCCATTTCCCCCAGAAAAAGATTTTCAGAGTTTTTCCTATACACTCGAACATAAAAACCCTGATCATGCCCCTGTCAATGAACTGAAGGCGTTTTTACAGAAGATTGCAAATCCAAAAGATGTTTACCAGGCGATTTTTGTTGAAGATTTTTTTAAATTCTTAAGTACTCTTTATCTGAAAACAGAAGATGAAAATATACTTCTGGCTGTTGATGATATACGGGTTGATGGAAATGCTGCCAATATGGTTTGCGGTTTTTATGCTCGAATTATCCACAGGGAAAAGGCCATACATCGATATAAAGCAAATCGGCTTCCAATCCAGAGATGCATTGGGCTTTCTATTTCACCGGAAGATTATAAAAAACTGGTGGAATGAGCCAATTTCAAAAGTCTGTTGTTGTAGTTCCGGCGAAAACTAGAATCCAGTATTTTCGGCTCTTTTCTGGGCACCGACTTTCGCCGGTGTGACGCTTTTTAATAGTTTTG
>PNOB01000254.1 GCA_013824585.1 Desulfobacterium sp.
TATCGGGTTGATGGGAACGAAGATGCATCACCCGGAATATTAATGCGTGAAGCGTCCTATAACCGTTATTTTTCATCGACCTGGTTTGCCGGAGGATCGGAGTTTACAGAGATAAAACCGGAAAAAAACAACAGGACATGGAAACTGGGTGTCAGACAAATGAGTGCAGATATGCTGACAGTCACCTCCTATTTGCAGCAAGGCCGCGGTATCCTGAAATTACCGGTTGGCGCATTTGAGATGGAAAGCATGGCCGGGTTGAGATTGAAAAAAAACAGTCTGGGCGCGATTAAAGTTGAAGAAGGACCTGGACTGATCCGTTACGTGGTTCGATACGGCCGGAAATTTTCAGATGACCGGCCGCCGGATCATCAGGACTTGCAGGTCCCGCTGGATGAACTTCCGGGAATATCCCGGTTCATTGCCGGGCTGAAATTGTCCGGCAAATCATTGGATGAGGTTTTACCGGTATTGAAATCTTTTTTTCAGGAAAAGTTCACCTACTCTCTTGATCTTGCAACCCATCACTCAGAGCATTCTCCAATATCCCGTTTCCTCCTGTCCACCCGAACCGGTCATTGTGAATATTTTGCGACAGCAACCGTTCTGGTACTGCGTGCCTGTGAAATTCCCGCCCGGTATGCAAAAGGATTCCTGGCCCATGAATACAGTACAATTGAGAATAAAATCATCGTTCGATCCAGGCATGCTCATGCCTGGACCATGGTTTATGTAAATGGGAAATGGCAGAATTTTGATACAACCCCTTCCTCCTGGATTTTAGAAGAAGAGGAAAACATGTCTGGGATGAATAGGGTTTCCGATATGTTCTCTTATGTTTTTTTTGCTTTTTCAGAATGGCGCTGGAACGAAGGTTCAACAACATGGGGGAAATACCGTCTGGTAGTGATCCTACCACTTGTAATCATTCTTATGAGAAGAATCTATTCAAGGAAAAAGATACAGCGGGTTCAGCGATCAAACCATCGGAAAGCAGACAAAAAAGATCAACTTGAAAACAGATCCGGGTTTGATCTGGTTGAAAAAAAATTAAATGCACTTGGATTTACGCGTCACCCCTGGGAAACGATGCAGGGCTGGATCATCAGGATTAAGGAAACATTACCGGAAACAATTTCCCCTGCTTTTCTCCTTCCGGCACTTCATCTCCATTATCGCAGCCGCTTTGGTCAGCACGGTCTGGATTCACAGGAAAAAAAAGAACTGGTAACCCGTGTGGATGCTATTGTAAAAAACAATAACATATCATAGATATAATCAGCCACACGAGCTGCATAGATCCAATTGTGGAGTCATACCCGGCAAAACCGGATTATCACTTTTTTCATGGTGTTTTCCTTTTATCCTCATGATCTGCTTCGCAGTGTTATATGTGAAATTTCACCCGGCTGAAAGAGGCGCATATTCGGCCCCCATGTTCCGGTTCCACGGCATACGATAACCGTCATTCCATTGATCTGATACTCCCCTTCCAGCAACGGGAAAAATCGTTTTGTTATATAATCAAAAGGCCAGATCTGCCCCCCGTGCGTATGTCCGGAAAGCATCAGATCGACTCCGAAACCGGCCGCTTTTTCCACCTGATCCGGACGATGAGAAAGAAGGATCGTCGTTTCTTCAGGCCGGTCTGCCAGGGCTTTTGAAAGCAGATCTGTTTTTCTATCTACACGTCTTGAAAAACTTCGAAGATCATCAATCCCTGCCAGAACAAGCCTGGGTTGTACCTGAATCCATCGGTTCCGCAATACCTGAATCCCATTGGTTTCCAACAGGCGGGTTATTTCCGTTTCATTGCTGTTAAATTCATGATTCCCCAGAACAGCATAGACTCCAAATGGTGCTGACAGTCGATTCAGAACAGTCATGATGGTCTGATCCGGCAGACCGTGTCCTTCAACAATATCCCCCAATAAAAATATCAGATCCGGGCGGTGAAGCCGAATCTTTTCAACACAGCCTTTGACCCAGTTGATACTCCGCAGGGAACCGATATGAAGATCGGAAACAGCGATGATCACCTTTCCATTCAGGTTTTTGGGTAATTTTGGAATGGTGACTTCATACTTTTCAACAACAGGCAACCGGGTTCCCTGAACAATCGCGATCAGGGAAAGAATGATCCCGACTATCAATGCTGCTTCACGGATTTTTAAAACAGCACTGGAAAAAAGAAAGCCAAAACCGGTCAGAATATCCGCAGCGATCAGTGTGAAAAAAAGCAGAAAAAGGATTCCCAGCCAGTTCATTCCGATCAGTTCCAGAATATAGGCAAGTTTCCCGGTATGGTCATGACCGTAAAAACGGGATAGACATAACACTATCCAGAGACCAATACCAATGCCTGCGATCTGTCTGCCGGACAGACAGTGCATGATCATGGGCATGGATGCCATACGCCAAAAAACATAGGCATGGATGATCGTGCTGACCAGTATCAGTGTAATTCCGAACATATTGCCATTTTTTTCACCTTCTGTGGTTACATCCCCCTGAATCCCCCTTCAAAGGGGGAATTGTACATCAAAAAGTGTTTTAGTATATTCACCAAAAAGAAAAGATTTCAACTGCTGAAAAATTAAAACACAGATCCATTTGACAGGAAAACATGGCTTTAGTATCTATTTCCGTATGCAACCAACCTCTTTTATCATTTGCCATGATTGTGACCTGATTCAGAAGAAACCAGACACACCAGTAGCGGGAATCCTCCGGTGTGTCCAGTGTGATGCGGTTTTGCAAAAAACCGAAAAAGGCGATACCGATACAACCCTGGCACTGATCCTTGCCGGGATCATTTTATTCATTCTGATCAACTCATTTCCATTTTTGACATTTCGCATGAGCGGTCAATTGCAGGAAACCACTCTGATTACCGGTATTGAGATGTTTTTCATCCAGGGATGGTGGCCCATCGGACTTCTGGTTTTTCTGGCGACAATAATTTCCCCGGCGCTTCACCTGCTGGGGTTGCTTTATATCCTGCTTCCGCTGAAATTTGGACTGAAAATGCCCGGAGTAACTCGGATTATGCGAATTGTTACAGCATTTCAGCCTTGGAGCATGATCGAAATTTTCATGCTGGGTATCCTGGTAACGGTTGTTAAGCTTTCAAATGACGGTGAAATCACGGCTGGAATTTCTTTATTCGCTCTCATGGCCTTCACCTTTGTCCAGGCAGCCATATTTTATACGTTTAACCCTCTCCTGATCTGGGAAAAATGTGAAGTTGGCGCAGACCTGCAGTTGGATAAAGAAAAGTGTGATATGGACTTGATACAATGCCATATCTGCGGTCTGCTCTGTCCGGATGAAAACAAGACAGACAAGTTTTTCTGTCAACGGTGCGGGGCAAATCTTCATAAACGCAAACAGAACAGCATTTCCCGTACCTGGGCACTCATACTGACGGCCGTCATTTTTTACATTCCCGCAAATGTTTTCCCGATCACCAATATTATTTCGTTTGGCGATTATCAAACCGATACCATATTGAGCGGTGTGATCTATTTTATTAAAACCGGGATGTGGCCTCTTGCCTTGATCATTTTTACAGCCAGTATTTTTGTTCCTTTGTTGAAACTGATCATTTTAAGTTTTCTGCTGATCAGCGTCCAGTTAAAAACAACCTGGCGGCAGAAAGACCGGACACGGATTTACCGGATCACGGAGGCCATCGGTCGATGGTCCATGGTGGATATATTTGCAATAACCGTGTTGATTGCCCTCGTCAATATGGGGGCCATCGCAACCGTTCGTGTCGAACCTGCTGCCTTGTATTTTGCTGCTGTTGTTGTGTTTACAATGTTTGCCGCGATGACATTTGATCCCAGACTGATCTGGGATACGGAGAAAAACAGTCATGCCTGACAGGAATAATGATTCTTTAGAAGACAACCAGATCCCGACTGCAATTATTGAAACCAGAAATCGTCGCATTTCAATTGTCTGGCTGATCCCTATTATTGCTCTTCTTGTGGGTATCTGGCTGGCGTATACAACCATTGCCAAAATGGGTCCCGCCATTACCATTAAATTTAAATCTGCCAGAGATCTGGAAGCCGGAAAAACCAGAATAAAATATAAGGATGTGGATCTTGGCAAAGTAACATCCATCCAACTGAGTGAGGATCTTTCCCATGTTATGGTTACGGCGGAGTTATCCAAACAGGCTGAAAAATTCCTGTCTGTGAATACGCGTTTCTGGGTCGTCAGGGCAAGGGTCACTTCTACAGGCATATCCGGACTTGGGACACTGTTTTCCGGAGCCTATATCTCATTGGACCCGGGGCCTTCCGGAAAACTTTCAAAAAATTTCACCGGGATTGAAGATCCACCGGCTGTAGCCACAGATGCGCCGGGTTTGACGTTTTCACTTCAGGCCGATAGGCGCGGATCCATTGAAAAAGGATCTCCTGTTTTTTACCGTCAGATCGATGTGGGTCAGGTAACGGATTACCATCTTTCCCAGGATGGAACATCGGTGAATCTTCAGGTATTTATAAACGACCCGTACCACAAGTTTGTCTATCAGAATACCCGTTTCTGGAATGCCAGCGGAATAGAAGTCGCATTGGACACCGAAGGAATAAAAATCAATTCAGACTCTGTCGTGAGTCTCCTGATCGGAGGGATTTCATTCGGAATCCCTCAAGGGGCAAGCCCCGGGAAACCGGCTGAAAACAAAGCCGAATTCATACTGTATGAAAGCCTGGATAAGGCCAAGGAAAAAGCCTATCGGGTCAAGGAAAAGTGGCTTCTCTATTTTGATGAGTCTGTTCGCGGGCTGTCGCCAGGAGCCCCTGTTGAATTACAGGGTATCCGCATCGGTCAGGTTCTGGACGTACACCTTGAATTTGACAAGGAAAAATATGAATTCCGTATACCGGTCCTCATTGAACTGGAACCGGAGCGGGTTGTGTTTGAACATTATGTAAAGGAGGAAAGGGGAAAGACCATGGAAAATCTGGTTGCAAAGGGTTACAGAGCCCAGCTTGATACAGGCAATCTGCTCACTTCCCAGCAGTTGATTGTGGTCTCACTCTTTCCGGATGCCCGGCCTGCCCGTATCAACTGGGATGGGCCTTACCCGATTTTTCCGACAGTTCCGAAAACCATACAGGGAATCAAGGAAAAGGTAGCCAGGATAATCGACAAGATTGACCGGATGCCCATTCGGGAGATAGGAGATGATTTACAGAATACCATTCATGGTGTTAACAAACTGGTGAATTCGAAAGAAATGAACAGGGCTCTTCTTAATCTGGACGCTTCTCTGGAAGAAAGCCGGATGCTTCTGTCTGAACTGCGAACCGGTGTTGCGCCCAAGCTCAGTGCCACCATTGATGAAGCAAGAGATGCCCTGACAGGCGCCGGAAACATATTAAAAACCGATTCACCCTTACAAACCAGAATGAATTCAGCGCTGGATGAGATTGCCAAAGCATCCCGTTCGTTGCGCCAGTTAATGGACTACCTGGAGCAGCACCCGGAATCACTCGTCAGCGGAAAAGGAAATACAGAATGAACCAACGAATTACCGGACAATCCATAACCATTGCCATGATCATTGGTGTAAGCATCTTGATATTTTCCTGTTTCGGAAAGACATCGCAGGCCACCTTCTATACACTCAGCGCTTTACAGAAAGGAGATGTGCGGGACAAGATTTCGCAGAAAATCTCTATTGCCATCGGACCGGTTACCATACCACCTGAGATGGACAGGCCTCAGATCATCACCCGGGATCATGAAAGCAGGGTAACCCTTTCGGAGTTTCATCGCTGGGCCGGTCCTCTTCAGGAAGGTATCACATCGGTCTTGTCAGCAAACCTTTCCACCCTGCTTGGAACAGACCGGATTATCTCAAGACGCCATGAAAATATCTTTCCTTTTACTCATCATCTTGTTCTGAATATCAACCGGTTTGACGGCCAGTTACAGGGAGATGTACTTCTGGATGTTACATGGATCATTCAAAAAAGTAGCAATCCGGAACCGCTGATTGTAAAAAGATCCGTGATTCATGAGCCGGTCTTGTCGAATGACTACAACGGTCTGGTGGCGGCTCAGAGCAAAGCCCTTTCTGAACTCAGCAGGCAGATAGCAGTTTCAATCCGGACAATCCGGGAATGATTGTCTTTGTTGACTGCCGGTGTGGGAGCGGCATCTTGCCGCGACAGTGCTGTCTTGATTGATATCTTGAAAAATGCCATATCGCGGCTGGAAGCCGCTCCCACATAATTCGATTATTCAAC
>PNOB01000255.1 GCA_013824585.1 Desulfobacterium sp.
CAATCTCCCTACACGCCCATCTGCCAAATACTCTCATGGTATTGATCAAATCATCATATCCATTGAATAATCTATTGAATTTATTACCTGCAAATGATAGTATTACAGACAATACACGCTGAAAGATTAAATCCGTTCCAACAGAATCATTGTTAATGCTTCCAATATAGGGGAACTCGGACACAAATTTACCTCGTCCCCTTCAAGGTGAGTCCTTGGAGAATATTCTTCTTGCCAGCTCATCGAAGCCAACAGACTGTCAGACAATGAGACCTGACCAGATAAACGTTATCAAAAATGCCATCAGGAGATTCCTATGGATCTTGACAACTACCATGTCATTTTTAAAGGGGAAATCGTTGAAGGTTCAGATGCTGAAGCTGTAAAAACAAAACTGGCAAACTACCTTCAAAAAGATATCTCAACCATTGACCACCTCTTTTCCGGAAAAAAAGTAATCATTAAAAAAAATGCAGAGCTCCCGAATTGTTTAAAAATAAAAAAGGCATTTCTGGAAGCGGGTGCGATCTGTCAAATCACAAAGAGCAAAAAAGGAAAGCCGGTATCCCATCCAACAAATCCAGCACAACCAGATGAAAAAAAACAAAAAATCAGCACTTCACCCCTGAAACATCCCCCGAAAACAGAAAAAGGGCTTGATGAAAAGTACTGCGAATCATGCGGCGGAACCATCAAGCTAAGTTCCAGGATATGTTCTCATTGCGGTATCCCATGCCAGGGCGGTGTGAATAAAAAAGCATTGTTGGTCAGCATAAGCATAATTTTGGGTATAGTAATCATCGGCATTATTGCCGCCATCGCAATACCCCAATTCATATCCTATCGCAACAAAACCTACATCCGTTCCATTAATACAGAGCTGCAAAAAGTAAAAGATGCACAAGCGCAATATTTTACGGATTATCATCGCTATACAGATAGTCTGGCTGCACTGAACATATATATCACTGCACCGGACATAATGGTTCAGATTGTAAGTGCGGATGAAAACTGTTTTCAGGCCAAGGGAACGTACCTGGATACAAAGGTTGAATCATGGATTGATTGCAACTCGGCAGATCTGAAACCAGTTTCCACCCTATCAGACACAGCTGGCAAAAAGGACGAGGCCTCTGATTCCGATAGTTCAGAAGATCAAAACGATCTGGCCTCAGACAAACCGATGTTTACCTCTTCAGAAGGAAACTTTGAGGTGATGTTCCCGGATGAACCAACCTACAATGTGCAGGCTGTTCAGACACCAGCCGGCAGTATTGATATCCATTTTTTTATGGTTGAAAAAAAAGATTATGCATGCATAGTCGGATATTCAGATTATCCTGCTGAATTGATGGAACAGGCAGATTATAATACCCTGTTGGATGGAGCCGCCAATGGTGCTGTCAACAAAATCAATGCATCCATCAGCTATCAGGAAGATATCAATCTGGACGGATACTACGGAAGGGAAATCGCATTTACCATTAAAAAATCTTTTAAAACGCCCAATGGAGGAAACGGGAAAGCAAGATTTTTTATTGTCGATAACCGATTGTACCAGATACTTAAAATCGGTGCAAACGTTATCTCAGATGCCACGACCGACAATTACTTGGAGTCATTCAAACTATTAAATTGATCGCAGGAAAAATAAATTCCGCTGTTTTGGAAAAAAGATTATGATAACGGGAAAAACTATCATATATTATTACCATGATCTATAAAGGTATAGAGACAACCGCAGAGCAGGTCGTCTCTCTGGCAAGAAAAAATAATGGAAGCGATCCTATGAATTGAAAAATAATTCAAGATCGAAAAAAAAACAAAAATATAACCAGGAGAAACAGCAGTCCATGAGCAACGATCCCAATAAAGTGATCTATTCAATGATCAAGGTGAGTAAGTTCCACAATAAAAAACCAATCCTGAAAGATATTTCTCTTTCCTACTTTTATGGAGCCAAGATCGGCGTGTTAGGTCTGAATGGTTCAGGAAAAAGTACGCTTTTAAAAATTTTAGCTGGCGTTGATAAGGATTTCAACGGAGAAACCGTTTTATCAAAAGGATATACAATTGGTTTTCTGGAACAGGAACCCTTACTGAATGAAAACAAAAAAGTGAAAGAGGTTGTTGAAGAAGGTATCCAGGAAATAGTTGATCTCATGAATGAATTCAATGAGATCAATGAAAAATTTACAGAACCCATGCCGGATGAAGCTATGGACAGACTGATTCAACGGCAGGGTGTGGTCCAGGAAAAGCTGGATAATCTGGATGCATGGGATCTGGATTCACGCCTGACCATGGCAATGGATGCCCTTCGATGTCCTGAGGGTGATAAACCGGTGAATGTGCTTTCCGGAGGAGAAAAACGAAGAGTTGCACTTTGCCGTTTGCTGCTTCAAAAACCGGATATATTGCTTCTGGATGAACCGACAAACCACCTGGATGCAGAATCGGTTGCCTGGCTGGAGAACCATTTACAGCAATATCCCGGGACCATCATCGCTGTCACCCATGATCGATATTTTCTGGACAATGTCGCAGGATGGATTCTGGAGTTGGACCGCGGACACGGAATTCCATGGAAAGGCAACTATTCTTCCTGGTTGGAGCAAAAACAAAATCGGCTGAAAAATGAAGAAAAAACAACCTCCGACCGGCAGAAAACCCTCCAGCGGGAACTGGAATGGATTCGCATGTCTCCCAAAGGCAGGCGCACCAAATCAAAGGCCCGTATCAACTCCTATGAACAACTGCTGAATCAGGAAAATGAAAATCTGTCCAAAGAACTGGAAATATACATCCCGCCCGGTCCCCGTCTTGGCAAGGTTGTCATTGAAGCACAGAATGTCATGAAAGAATATGACAATCGGTTGCTTGTTGAAAACATGTCATTTCAGCTTCCCCCTGGGGGAATCATAGGCATTATCGGACCAAACGGAGCAGGAAAAACAACCTTGTTTAAAATGATTACAGGACAGGAGTCACCAGATTCCGGAACCATCCGGGTTGGAGACACTGTTCAGATCGCCTATGTGGATCAGAGCCGTGATGTTCTTGATCCGGAAAAAAATATCTGGGAGATGATATCCGGTGGTCAGGAAATCCTTCAACTTGGCAACCGTTCTGTGAATTCCAGAGCCTATGTTGCCCGCTTCAATTTTTCCGGTTCAGATCAGCAGAAAAAAGTCGGGATACTCTCAGGGGGCGAGCGCAATCGTGTTCACCTTGCCCGGATGCTGAAGCAGGGTGCCAATGTACTCCTGCTGGATGAGCCAACTAACGATCTCGACGTGAATACGATGAGAGCACTTGAAGAGGCTTTGGAAAATTTTGCCGGATGTGCGGTCATCATAAGCCATGATCGATGGTTCCTGGACAGAATCGCTACCCATATCCTGGCGTTCGAAGGTGACAGCAAGACCATCTGGTTTGAAGGCAACTACTCGGATTATGAAGAAGATCGCAGGAAGCGCCTTGGAATCGAGGCAGATCAACCCAAAAGGATCAAATATCGTCAATTGACCCGGGAGTAACCATATCAATGAACGATATCAATACAGTCAAACAGCAATATGGAGAAATCGCCTCGATTCTGGTTGAATCCGGATATATTACACTTGATAAGATCAAATATGCAGCGAGGATTCAGGAAAAACTCTTAACCACCAAACCGATTATCGAGGTATTGAAAGAACTGAAATATATTACAGATGAGCAGGTGAAAACCACCATTCGAAAAAATCGCTTGAATATGCGTATCGGAAGCCTGTTCGTAGAGCTGGGATATATCACGGAGGAGAACTTACAGGCTGCATTTGATATCCAGAAAGAGTCAAAAACCAAGAAAAAAATTGGAGAAATCCTGATTGAACAAAACTGCATCACCGAAAAAAAACTGACCGAGGTGCTGTCCCTTCAATTGGGATTCAACAGCATTGAACCGGAATTAATGGAAATCGACCTTCACCTCTTCTCCAAAGCACCTTCCAAATGGTTTGAAACCTATCATTTTGTACCGATCCATAAAGAAGAAGCCGGTATTTTGATCGCATTCTCGGATCCTCTTGATCCAAAAGATATAGCGGGTGCGAAAGAAGTGTTTGGAGAAAATATCATTCCTGCCATTGCCTTAAAAGACTCGATTATCAATACAATTAACAAAATACAAAAGGGAGCAAAAACAAGACGTACCACTGAAATGGATGAAAATTCAATCATCGGGCTGACCAATACCATCATCATTGCCGCTGTTGAAGAAGGAGCAAGTGACATCCATATCGAGCCAATGATCGACCGCCTTCGTATCCGTTTTAGGAAAGACGGTATTTTGATTCATTATAAAGATCATCCTCCGGAAGTAGCCCATGCCATTACCAGCCGGTTGAAAATCATGTGCAAGGCTGATATTGCAGAAAAACGACGGCATCAGGGAGGAAGAATTTTTTTTGACCATGGAGGCACTCAACTGGATCTGCGGGCTTCTTTTTATGCAACGATTCATGGTGAAAAAATTGTGATGCGGCTCCTGAACAGACAGGGACAGATCCTTGAATTGAATAAGATCGGAATGTATCCACGGATGCTGGAAAGATTCCGGGAAGAAGCCCTTAACCGTCCCAGCGGGGTGGTGATCATCACTGGGCCCACCGGGTCTGGAAAAACCTCGACTGTCTATAGCTGTATCAGTTATCTCAACTCTCCTCAGGTCAGCATCATCACCGCTGAAGAACCTGTGGAATACATCATTGACGGCATTGCCCAATGCTCCATTAATCCTAAAATCAATTTAACATTTGAAGAAACGCTGAGACATATTGTTCGCCAGGACCCGGATATCATCGTGATTGGTGAAATCCGCGACAATTATTCTGCAGGTGTCGCTGTTCAGGCTGCCCTGACCGGCCACAAGGTTTTGACCACATTTCATACCGAAGACAGTATAGGCGGATTGATCCGGTTGTTGAATATGGATATTGAAGCGTTTCTGATTTCCTCCACAGTCGTTTGTGTTGTCGCGCAGCGGTTGCTTAGAAAGGTATGCTCCAACTGCGCCCAGCCCCACCGCCCTTCTCCAAAAGAACTCCAACGTCTGGGTTATACTCCCAAGGATATTCTTGGCGGTGAATTCAGAAAAGGCCGGGGATGTACGCTTTGCCGTCACACCGGATATTCGGGCCGGGTTGGTATTTTCGAACTGTTGATTCTGGATGAAATCGTTCGAAATTCCATCCTGGAACGAAAAACTAGCCATGAAATACGAGCGACCAGCATTGAATCCAGCAACCTGATCACACTGTTTGAAGATGGCATTGTAAAAGCGGCAAATGGAGTTACAACAATAGATGAAATCCTTCGTACCTTGCCATGTCTTCAGAAACCCAGATCCTTATCCACTCTCAGGAGGCTGGTTGGAGTATCGGCATGAATGAAGAGAAGTCTTTTTTAGAGATTGTAAATGATTATCTGAATTCAGGCGAGACCTATCTTCCGGTATTCAATGAAACCGCATTGCGGGTTCAACAGGAAATCACAAATGAAGACCCGGATCATGATCTGGTCATTGAAATCATTTCAAGTGATCAGGCCCTGACCGGCGAGGTACTGAGGAAAGCGAACTCTGCATTCTTTCGAGGCCTTCAAAAAATCACAACCATAAAAGAGGCCATCATACGTATCGGGCTTGATGAGGTTGCCAGACTGGTCCTGATCATCACCCAGAAACGCCAATTCAAATCCAGAGACAAGCATATCAATACACTCATGGAACTGCTCTGGCGCCATTCCCAGCAAGCAGCAATCGGGGCACAATGGATTGCCAGGCGATGCGACTTCAATCCATTATCCAACGAGGTCTTTTTTGCCGCATTGCTTCATGATATTGGCAAGCTTCTGATCCTCACAGTAATCGAAAAAATCAGAATGGAAGGGAAGATCCGTTTCCAGCCAACCCCGTCACTGATCAGCGAAGTAATGAAAGACCAGCACGCTATCCAGGGCTACTCACTTCTAAAAAGCTGGAATATACCGGAGGAATACTGTATCGTTGCCCGGGATCATCATCTGGAAGACTTTGACGCCACTAACTTCTTATTACCGATTGTCCGTCTTGCGGATATGGTCTGCAATAAAATGGGATTTGGGCTTAACATTAATCCATCCCTTGATTTATCATCCACTCCGGAAGCCGCCCTCCTCGGTCTGTCTG
>PNOB01000256.1 GCA_013824585.1 Desulfobacterium sp.
TTAAGGTTCCGGGGTGCTTTCAACGACCGCATCAGCTTCTTTTGGAAGGTGATTGGGGAAATTTGCAGTCGCGTGCGGAGGTGGGTGGGCAGGAAGCACCGCCATTTGTCAGTGCCGCAGCCACCGAATATTTCATGGCAGGAAACTGGGCCATATTTTCTTATGCCGCAATGGGAGGCGCCACGGCTGATATGATTCAAAATCACGGCACCCAGGAACAGAAAGATAAATATGTAAAACGCATTGTTTCTGGTGAATGGGGCGGGACCATGCTGTTGACCGAACCGCAGGCCGGAACGGATGTGGGGGCCATCGGAACCTCGGCGGTGAAAAATGAAGACGGCACCTATTTCTTGACCGGTAATAAGATCTTCATCACAAACGGAGAACATGATCTTTGCGAGAACATCATCCATCCGGTTTTGGCACGGATTGACGGACATGAAGCTGGTACCAAGGGCATTTCTATTTTTATTGTTCCCAAATTTATAGTGAATGACGACGGCAGCCTGGGAGAACGGAACGATATCTGGTGCACCGGTGTGGAGGAAAAACACGGCATTCACGGCAGTGCCACCTGCAGCATGAGCATCGGTGCCAAGGGAAAATGTGTTGGATATCTTCTCGGGGAAGAGAAACAAGGCATGAAAATCATGTTTGAAATGATGAATCATGCGCGCATGGCGACAGGTCTTCAGGCTTTGTCCTATGCCTCCGCGTCGTATCTCCTGGCTGTGAACTATGCCAGAGAGCGCATTCAGATGAAAGAGGCCGTGAAGTCCTTTGATCCGGATGCGCCGTCTGTTCCCATTATCAAACACCCGGATGTGCGCCGCAACCTGTTGTGGATGAAAGCTCTAGTGGATGGAATGCGCAGTTTTTTCTATTATGCCACGATGGTCGGTCTCAGGGCGTTTGCATCCGAAGATGATAAAGAGCGGGAAAAATGGTCAGGAATCTTTGAATTGATCACGCCTCACATCAAGGAGTACCTTGCAGTAAAAGGCCATGAGGTTTGCATCCAATCCATGCAGGTATATGGCGGGGCCGGATACACCCAGGATTACCTTCCGGAACAATATGCCCGTGACTGCAAGATCTGTTCGATTTATGAAGGGTGCAGCGGGGTTCAGGCTCTGGATTTGATGGGGCGTAAGTTGCCTATGAAAAAGGGCAGAGTGCTCATGGACCTTATGGGTGAAATGATGCAAACGGTTTCTATGGTAAAAGGAATCGATTCGATCAAAGAGATGGCCGTAAGATTGGAAAAAGCGGTGAATCGTATGGGCGAAGCAGCAATGCACCTCGGTGCTGTCGCCATGGAGGGAAAAGTCAACAATGCGCTGGCGCATTCCCTACCGTTCCTCCATGCCATGGGTGACACCGTCATGGCGTGGATGCTGGTCTGGCGAGCCGCGGTTGCCGCACCAAAAATCGAAAAAGCCAATAAAAAGGATCTGGCCTTTTACGAAGGACAGGTGAAAACAGCCGAGTTCTTTATCAATACGGTTCTGTATGAAACCTATGGCAAATATGACGCTATCCAGGCATCCTGCTCCGCGGCAATCGATATTTCCGATGAAGGATTTGGCGGATTATAGATACAGGTGCCCATTTCGTCTGTGTGTACAGACCGACGGGTGGTGATTGTTTTAAAAGAACGCAGAAATAATATTTAGGAGGATGAGATGTCTGATATCAGATTTAACGGTAGAGTCGCGATTGTAACTGGTGCCGGTGCCGGTATTGGAAGGGAGTATTCCTTTGAACTGGCAAAAAGAGGGGCAAAGGTAGTAGTAAACGATTTGGGAGGCGCCCGTGACGGGGCCGGCGCAAGTTCCGCTGCTGCAGACGGAGTGGTGGAGGAGATCAGGAAGGCAGGCGGCGAGGCGGTTGCCAATTATGACAATGTTGCAACCATGCAGGGCGGTGAGGGTATTGTCAAAACCGCAGTGGATACCTACGGCAAATTGGATATCCTGATCAACAATGCCGGAATCCTGAGGGACAAATCATTTGTCAAGATGACGGAAGCCGAATGGGATGCTGTGATTGCCGTTCATCTGAAAGGTGCGTTCTGTGTGACCCAGCCTGCTGTCCGGGTCATGAAGGACAACAATTACGGAAGAGTCATTTTCACCGCATCGACCTCGGGACTTTATGGAAATTTCGGTCAGACCAATTACGGGGCTGCCAAGCTTGGGTTGCTGGGCATCATGAACACGTTGAAGCAGGAAGTTGGCAAATACAACATTCTGGTGAATTCCATTGCACCAACCGCATGGTCCCGGATGACAGAAGATATCATGCCAGAGGCGATTGGAAAGAAGATGAAATCGAAGTTCAATGCTCCCCTGGTATTGTATCTGTGCTCGGAAGACAACAAGGAGTCGGGCCGGACATATGTCATGGGAGCCGGCTGGTATGGCCGAACCGCCATTGTCTGTGCGGAGGGCATATGCCTCGGGGATACCGAACGGGATATCAGTGTGGAAGAGATACGGGATAATTTTGTCAAGATCGATTCCCTTGACAACAACGAAGTCCTGAATTCCGGTCTGGAAGTATTTAAATTCATGGGGCCGCTGCTTTCCTGACAAAACGGACCGGTCATGGGTAAAATCGGGCGCAGAAGTCTCTGGATATTCCTGTTATGAATCATATCTTCCCTGTCGATGCAATGCAATTGCGCCATAATTTCGCCTTAAGAGATTTCTGCGTCTTACCCGGTATTAAAAAAATTGATTAAAATAGTATGAAAGGAGATGGCTATGGCTGTTGAAGTTTTGTCGATTAAAAAAATGAGAGAGCGTATTGGCGAAGAATTGGGGGTGACGGACTGGTTTCAGATGGACCAGAACCGTATCAATAAATTTGCGGACTGCACCCTGGATCATCAATGGATCCATGTTGACCAGGAAGCGGCTGCCAAAGGACCGTTTGGAAAAACCATTGCCCATGGATACCTTGTCGTATCGCTGCTGTCCTATTTTGCCGCAGATTGCGCAATCCTGCCGGAAGGGACGATGATGGCGGTCAATTACGGCATGAACAAGCTCAGGCTTATGAGTCCTGTAACCTTCGATGCCAAAATCAGAGATCGTATCGTGCTCTCCCAGGTGGAAGAAAAAAGCAATGGAAGGGTTCTGGTCACCACGACGCATACGATTGAGATTGAAGGGATGGGCAAACCTGCCTGTGTTGCCGAAGTATTGAGCATGTTTTTTACGCAGTGAAGAATCATGATAAAGACAAATAATGATTTTAGATAACAGAAAGGAGAAAATTGCAATGAAAGAATGTGTTGTCATTGACGGCGTGCGGAGCGCCAATACCCGTGCCCATAAAGATAAGGGCTGGTTCCGGAATCTCAGGCCGGATGGACTGCTGATTCAAGTTTACAAAGCGCTTTTCGAGCGCAACCCCAAGGTCAGGCCGGAAGAAGTTGAGGCGGTCTTTTGCGGTTCCGCCAACCAGGCCGGCATGCAGAACGACATCGCCCGTCTATCCTGGCTGGCCGGCGGTTTTCCTGAATCGGTAGCGAGCAACGGCATCAATCAGCAATGTCCTTCCGGCATGTCAGCAACCGAACATGCGGCCCGGGCCATTATGTGCGGAGAAGGAGATATCTATATCGCCTCCGGTGTGGAAGACATGGAAAAGGTTCCCATGGGATTTGCCATGGATTTTCCGCCCAAATTCATGGAACGTTATAACCTGATGGATATCCCCATGGGCAATACGGCGGAAAAAGTGGCGGAACTCTGGAATATCAGCCGTGAAGATGCGGAACAGATGGCCTTCTGGAGCCACAAAAAGGCTGCCGCTGCCAGGGATGCCGGAAAATTTTCCAATGAAATCGTTCCGATTGAAGGAGAGAAGGAAGACGGTACGAAATTCATGGTCACCAACGATCAGTGGATCCGTGAGGATATATCCTTGGAGCAGATGGCCGGAATGAAGACCCCCTTCAAGGAAAACGGTGTCGTGTCAGCCGCAGCTTCCTCGCCGTTGACAGCCGGAGCGGCTGCGCTCCTTTTGATGAGCCGCGGCAAGGCCGATGAACTCGGACTGGACTACCATATCAAATATGCCGGTGGTGCCATGGCTGGTTGTGATCCGACGGTCATGGGGGTAGGGCCGATCTATGCTGCCCGGAAGCTGTTGAAACGGGCCGGGCTGACCGTGAAGGATATCGGTGTCTGGGAACTGAATGAAGCATTCGGGAGTCAGGCGCTGGCCTGTCTCCGTGAGCTTGAGATTGCCCGAAATGCTCCGTTTGACAATGTAAACGTATGGGGCGGCGCTTTGGCGCTGGGACATCCGTTGGGTGAATCCGGATGCCGGATCATTGTTACGCTCAATAACATTATGAAAACCGATTTCAAGGACGCCAAGTACGGTGTAGCAATGCTGTGCGGCGGATTTGGAAACGGCAACGCAACCTTGTGGCAGCAAGTGGAGAAGTAGAATCTCAAAACGGTTTGGCAATCCAAATGTTTGCCATTTTTACTACTATGGATGGGGATAATTGTTTCTGATCCTCATCCATGTTTTGGGGCCGGAGTACACAGCACCTGAAAAAGTTAGCCGGTATCGGAAATTCAAAATGCCGTTAATTGAGATTTGTCATGTGTCCGCAAAAGATAACAACACAGTTTTGAAAAGGGGATTCATTCGCATGTCAGATACACAAACCATACAAATAAGTAATCTTTTTTCTGTAGAGAATAAAAGAGTTCTTGTAACAGGAGGTTCTAGAGGGATTGGAAAAATGATTGCCACAGGATATGTAAAAGCAGGGGCAAAAGTATATATCAGCTCACGGAAAAAACAGGATTGTGACGAAACGGCAAAAGAATTGGCAAAATTCGGCGCCTGTGTCTCCATCCCAGGAGATATTTCTTCCATTGACGGTATCAGCGCCCTTGTCCAGGAGATTGTAGACAGAGAAAGCCAGCTGGAGATTCTGGTTAACAATGCCGGAGCCAGCTGGGGCGCGATGTTTAAAGAGTATCCGGAATCCGGTTTTGATAAGGTCATGGATACCAACGTCAAAGGGATTTTTTATCTTACCAGAGAATTGATGCCCCTGCTGGAAAAGGCCGCATCTCCAGGCGACCCGGCCCGGGTGATCAACATCGGCTCCATTGACGGAATCAAAGTGCCCGCAATGGAAAACTACGCCTATTCAGCGAGCAAGGCCGCTGTCCATCACATGACAAAAGTTCTTGCCATTGAGCTTGCAAAATCAAATATCACCTGCAATGCAATCGCACCAGGCCCCTTTGAAAGCAAAATGACCAAGGAAATGATGAATTCCTTTAAAGATTTGATTATTGCCCGATGCCCATTAAAGCGAATTGGAAATCCTGAAGATATGGCAGGCATTGCAATTTTCTTAGGTTCCAGAGCAGCTTCATACATGAATGGCGTGATCATACCTGTAGATGGAGGAATTTGCCTGACTTGATATACCGTACCCCCGGTCAGGCATCTGGGTCATAACCCTCCGGATGCCCGGCCCCGGAAGTGTTTTCAGGATTGACTCTGCAGTACTGTGGTTTTAAGAGAGTTCGATAATGAAAACCGGTATTCCTTCCTCGCATTTTTGAAAGTCGTCTGTAATTGGAATCAATCGTTGAGCAGAACAAAGAACTTGCACGGGATCGCGGCAAAGAGCGCCGCTTTCCGTGAAGCCTGTTCTTGGACAACAAGGAGAATGTTATTCCGTAGTCGATACAACTCATCGCCTGTATAACAGGAGGAAAGTGTAACCAAAGAAAAAATCGGAAGGTAGTATTCCGGGCGGATCGGAATCATTTTTGATGCGGGTTAGAGCTCACGAACAGAAACGGCCGTATTTTTTAAAGATGATTTTATTAATTTTTTATCAAATGTTACAAAAACTTCTGAGTCCTTTGATTGCGCTAAATGAATGGCATCGGCAAAATCCATTCCATTCTGATGCCATTCAATTGCATCGGCAATTACAACCGGATCTTGTAATTGAACATTGGACAGGCCAAATAGGGATTGAAAGGCGTTCATGATATCATTTTGTTTGAAGTGATATGCATATAGCAGGACCCACTCACATTCGAGAATGACGGATGTTGTGATAATTATATCTTCTTTTTCGAAGAGTGCTTTCGCTCTTTTAAATTGAGGTTTATCATCACCGGTCAGCA
>PNOB01000257.1 GCA_013824585.1 Desulfobacterium sp.
AGCAAGGAAGCCGTAGATATTTTCCGGGACCGCCACCGCGATATAACCGTGGTTTTGCTTGACATGCTCATGCCCAAGATGTCGGGCAAGGAAACCTACCTGGAAATCAAAAAAATCGATCCGAACCTTAAAGTACTTTTCTCATCCGGATTCAAACAGGACGAACGGGTCGAGGAGGTTCTTCAGCTGGGGGTACAAGGCTTTGTTCAGAAGCCTTATACCTTGCAAGTCCTTTCAAAGGCGATCCAACAGGCGATTCAATCAAACGATTTTTAGTGAAAAAGCTGCTTGATGTGGATGGAGCCCTCTAAAGACATGGGATGGTCTTTAGCTGATCAATGGTGTGATATCATGGTTCAACAGTAAATTCTTTTGTACCGCTGTCTTCTGGTCTTTAATCTTGAAACGCGCCAGTACTTGTTGGACATAGGCTGCCTGGGACATGAGTTCTACTGATGCTGCGGAGGTTTCTTCGGCAATAGCCGTGTTCCTTTGCGTGACATCGTTGATCTGGCTGAGGCCTGCTGTAATCTGAGTTATGCTTTGTGCTTGTTCATTGCTGGCTGAAGCGATCTCGCCCACGATATCAGCCACTCTTGTCGTGCCTTCTTTGATGCTACCCAATGCATCGGCTGTTTTTTGAGCGATCCTGTTTCCTTCAACCACTTTATTTCCCGCCCTTTCAATCAATTCAGCGGTTTCCTGAGCTGCCTTGGCGCTGCGTTCGGCCAGGGAGCGCACCTCCTTGGCGACTACAGCAAATCCTTTTCCGTGTTTGCCTGCCCGCGCGGCTTCAACAGCCGCATTCAGCGCCAACAGATTGGTCTGAAAGGCAATGCCGTCAATGGTTTTAATGATTTTTGCAATTTCCTGACTGGAAGCCTGAATGGCGCTCATGGCCGCCATCATCTCTTCCATCCGACCAACTCCTTCACGAGCAGCATCACGAGCAGTTACGGAAAGCTGATTGGCCTGCGCAGCATTTTCAGCGCTGTTTCTGGTTTGAGCTCCGACCTCATTCATACTGCTTGAAATTTCTTCCATCGCGGAGGCCTGCTGGGTAGCTCCCTGGGATAACGCCTGGCTGGAATCCGCCACCTGTCCGGATCCAGCATCAACTTGACGGGCGGCACAATACAATTCGCCGATAATGCCGTTCAGACTATTCAGCATGGTTTGAAGCGCCTTGCCCAGGGAATCCTTTTCAGAGGTCACATCAACTTCCGCGGTTAAATCACCTTCTGAAATGGATACCGCCACTTGAGCTTTACCATTTAAATCATCAACAAGCCTGTTGAGATAACCACTCATCAGGCCAATTTCATCAGACCCGGTTTGAACCCTGACAGATAAATCCCCTTCCCTCAGTTTTATGGTAAAATCAGCAATTTTAAGAATAGGTTGAATAATAGAGGTGGAGACGACCCATCCTACAACAATAGCCAGCATGAATGCAACGGCAACCAAAATTATTTGAACATAACGGCCATTTACAACCAGATCCGTGCAAACCTTCATGGTGCTATCGGTATTTTCTTTCATACGTTGAACCGCCCCAAGCATGTTCGCATCCACTGTACCCATAACTTTATATATTGTTGCGCTGGTCTCGCTCAACTGTTGCGATGCGAGAATCGTATCTTTTTTTGCCTGAATCATTTTAACGATCAATTCAGACAGCTCGCTCATCAGCTTGCCCATCTGTGCGCTTGTCTCATCCGCAGGCAAGGCCGCTATTTCGGTTTTGATGTTTTCAAATAGAGTTGCGATTTCAATCTTGGCGTAATCCACCGCCGCACTATCTTCGGCCATCAGTGCATCCTTGACAAGGGCCTCCAATTTATTCATGTTCGCCCGCGCGGAAAGGGCGGTCTTGATACTTGAAAGTGCCTTTCCCGTTGTCTTAGACATGGCATCCATCTGCTGATTCAATTCTGTTTGTTCCGCTGGAACAGACGACTCTTTTGAGGTGACCATCTTTTCCAAACTTTTTTTGATGTCCGAACCAGCATTATCAACCGCAACGATTGCTTCAAAATCCGCATTATCAACAACCGCAAGGGAAAGCTTGACAACCTCGTTCAGTAACTTGATGCTTGCTTTCTTTAACTCTGTCAGCTTGCCCGCAGTGGTCAATTGACCGATTTTAATCATCTGAAGCTTTTTGACCATTTCCAGCAGCGTATTCTGATCCCGGCTTCCTTTTTCCGCATTTTGGGTTTGTATGCCTTTCATATGAAGGCTTGCGTTATTAACCGCATCAACAGCGTCCGCACCCATAATGGCATTGACGCAAACACGGACACCGGACAGGCGCCGGATATCCGTATTTTGGGCATCCATACTACCGCCGATCTCAAGGAAACTGGCATTCAACTGGCCCTGTATCGCCTGTATGGAGATGATTCCCAGTCCTCCGGTAAGTCCCGTGAGAAGCGTGCATAAAAAAAATCCGCCAATGAGTCGCCACTTGATCCTGATATTGGAAACTATCCTCATGATAAGCCCCTATAACGGAATGATTTTATTGTCCTTTATGATCGTCATAAAAACATCGTTCATCCCCTGATGATCATCTGGGCCGAATTCCAGCTTAACGCCCCCAAGATCAAAAACACCGATCGTGGCGATTGAATTTAAAAAACTTTCGCGCGTCAGTTCTCCCTGGACTTTTCCGGCTGCCATTGCAAAAAGTTTGGCAACCATATATCCTTCCAGGGAAATAAAACCAATGGTTCCCTCGGGATTGTATTGTTTCATGGCATCTGTATACTCCTTTACGATGGAAATCCCCGAATCCCATGGATAGACGACAACCTGGGAGATAATACAGCCATCACCTTCCCCACCGAGTTCCTTGTGCAGCGCCTCTGAGCCGACAAATGAAATATTACAGAACACAACATCCTGCATGCCGAGTTTTCTGGCCAACTTGATAAATTCAGCACATGGTTTATAAGCACCGACCATAACAATCGCTTCCGGTTTGGCATTGCGAATGGCCATCAACCCGCTTTTCACTGCCATGGTATTGCGTTCATAATTTGCGGTTTCGATAAGTTTCATCCCCCGTTTTTCGAGCGCAATCGTAATCCCTGTCAGACCGGCTTTGCCATAGCCATCGTTCTGGTAAAAGCAGGCTATTTTGGTCAGCTTCTTCTGGTCGATTAAATACTGGGCCTGTTTTTCCATCTCCTGGTTGTAACTGGCCCGGACATTGACAACATATTTTTTAAATGGATTGCGTAAAAACTCAGCCCCTGTAAACGGGCCAAAGAAAGGCACCTTATTCTCCTCCGCAATCGGAACAATCGCCTGGGCAGTCGGTGTGCCGACCCCGCCGATCAGCAAAAAAACCTTGTCTTCACTTAGTAAACTGCGTGTATTCTTAATCGCCTGATCGGGCTCATATCCATCATCCTTGCTGATCAGTCGAACCTTACGGCCGTTGATGCCTCCTTCTGCATTTAATTTTGAAAAATATGCTGAAATTCCGTCACGCATCCCCTGACCCAACGCCTGGGCTGAACCGGATAAGGCGCAAGTTTGCCCTAAAACGATTTCGCCATTCGTAACGCCGTCCTCGGCCTGTACATTGAAACAGCATACCAAAAGCATAAACAAAACCATCCATAAACATTTCGTTATCGCATGCATTGCAGTCTCCTTTCATTGTGGGCCGACTCATGTCGGATTTTACTTGGTGTCGTGAATATATTCGATTTTAAAAAATGAAGATGTTCGATTGTGAGGATTAACTCGTAATATAATTTATTTTTTCAAATATATCAATGTATTTTTAAAAAATGCCCGACTTATGTGGGAGCGGCTTCCAGCCGCGATATAGCTTTTTTCAAGATATCAATCAAGACAACACTGTCGCGGCAAGATGCCGCTCCCACAATGGGATTAATTAAAACGATTGGGTGATCGAAACTCAACAATTTTGATTACACTATGCATATGCAATATTATTGACACACAAACGACTTTCGCATATGCTCATCTTTAAAAAAAGCAAGGTTTTATCTCTTATCTATCCTGATAGTTTGTAATAACTTACGGATAAAAATCGACCTAATAAATATTTTCCGGGGGAATTCGCGATGAAAAAAAGCACGCTGTTGATGCTCCTGTTTTTATTTTCCGTATCCATTTTTTTGGAAGCCGGCTGTTCTAAAAAAAAAGAAGATCAACCCATCGGCCCACCTGATCCAAAGATCGTCTCGCATCACTCCGAAGAAAATATATCCAGGCAGGGGCCTATAAAGGTATTTTTCAACAGCGAAATGGTAGCCCAGGATCAGGTCAATAAGGTTCTGGATCGTTCCCCTTTTACCATTACACCCGAAATCATAGGAAAGGCCCTCTTTCAGGACATGCGGACGCTGGTGTTCATTCCTGCCGCCAGAATGCCCGGGGGAAAAAATTTCGATGTTTGCGTCGATGTGTCAGCATTTCTTCCCAAAGACACCAAAGGCGCTCTTTTCGGATTTAAATTCAGCACCATTGAACAAGATTTTGAGATCACTCATGAAAACCTTGAACCAGTGGATATCGACAAACTGCAGGTCCAGCAGTTAAAGGGAAAAATCAGCACTGCGGATGAGGCTACGAATGAGGAGGTGGAAAAAGTATTAAAAGTATCCCAGGCCGGAAAAACCCTCAGCCTCCGCTGGACCCATTCCGAAGACAAGCGTAACCATCATTTTATTGTGGAGGGAATAGCACGCGGCGAAACCCTCTCCCAGGTGGATCTTGACTGGGATGGAACCGCCCTGGAAATGGTCAAGACCGGGAAAAAGATCATCGAGGTCCCGCCGCTTCAAGCCTTTTCCATGGCCGGATTTCAGATCCTTGAGGAAGAAGAAAGACGTCTGGAAATCAAATTCACCGACCCCCTGGATAAGAACCAGGACCTGCGCGGTCTCATCCGGGTTGGAAATCTTCCGGAACTCCGCTATGAAATCACAGGTAATGCCGTCAATGTCTATAGCCTGACGGGTTTATCCGGAAATACCACCGTCACGCTCGAAGCCGGTATCCGCAATACCATCGGGAAAAAACTTCCGGAGCCGGTTTCCTTTGACGTTCAATTCGAACCCATGAAACCACAGGTGCGTTTTGCCGGCAAAGGCGTAATCCTTCCGACTTCCCAGGAACTTATCCTCCCCATTGAAGCAGTCAATCTCCGGTCCGTAACCATTTCTGCCCTTCATATGTATGAACAAAACATCCCCCAATTCCTTCAGGTCAATACCCTGGACGGTGATCGGGAAATGAAAAGGGTAGGAAGGACGGTCTGGAAAAAAACCATCCCCTTGGAAACACCACCGGACAAAAGCAATCAATGGATACGCTATGGTCTTGATCTTTCGGCCCTTGTAAAAAAGCATACCCACGGCATGTACCGCTTGCAGCTTTCATTCGGCAAGGACGACATCGAATATCCCTGCAAAGGTGAACCCACACCCTTAAAAAACAGTGATATACAGACCCATCCGGAAGATTCGATCAACGAAGACGATGAACAGGAGACCAGTCAATGGGACTCCGCCGAAAATCTTGATTATGGTGGTTCGGAATATGAGGATTCCTATGATCAGAGGAACAATCCATGCAGTCGCAGTTATTATCGAAATTATTATGACCACAACATTACGAAGGCCCGTAATGTGCTGGTCTCGGATATCGGGCTCATCGCCAAACGCGGTACGGATAAAGTCCTTTTTGTAGCAACCACCGACATTAAAAATGCAACCCCGCTTGCGGACACAGACCTGGTGCTTCTGGACTACCAGCAGCAGGTGATTTGCCGCGGCAAGACCGACGGCAATGGAATGGCCCAATTGAATTTCGAACGCAAACCCTATCTCCTGGTTGCAACCCACGGCGAACAAACCTCCTACCTGCGTGTGGATGATGGACAGGCATTGTCCCTCAGCCATTTTGATATCGCCGGTCAGGAAGTCAAGGATGGACTGAAAGGATTCATGTACGGCGAACGAGGTGTATGGCGACCGGGTGATCCCATTTTCCTGACCCTGATTATCCTGGATGAAGCCAAAAAGCTGCCACCGAACCATCCGGTCATCTTTGAATTGCGCAATCCAAAGGGCCAGATCGTTAAAACCTATCAAACCCAGGAATCCCTGAACGGTTTTTATTGCTTCGAGTTTG